>JAGCNQ010000264.1 GCA_017645845.1 Bacteroidaceae bacterium | reverse complement strand
TGGCTTCCGACGGCACAGTTGTTGGTGCTCCGAACATCTATGCTCTTGCAAACAAGGACAAGGGTGTTGGCTTCTATCCCGTAGCAAGCACAGTGACAATTCCTGCCGGCAAGGCTTACCTCGAGATTGAAAGCAAAGCTAAGGCATTCTATGCCCTCTTCGAGGATGATGCAACTGCAATTGAAAACGTTAACGATAACGATAACCTTAACGAGACAATCTACAACCTCGCTGGCCAGCGCATCAACAAGGCTCAGAAGGGTGTCAACATCATTAACGGAAGAAAAGTTCTGAAGTAAAGGCTCACTCCGCTCCCTCCCCTAAAGGGAGGGGCGGACCCCCTCTGACTCCCCCGTTAGGGGGGAGAATATGAGGAAAGGCTAATACAATGTTAAATTCTTATTTCTTAATTTTTAATTCTTAATTTAAATAAGACCGCAATGAAAAAGATATATAATCAACCAGTTTGCTTAGTTGTAGAGTTCGGAACAATTCACATGATGGCTGAGTCACTGCCTATTGGTGGCGGTGGCAGTGGCAGCACTATCGAAGACCCGGACGACATCCTCGTTAAGGCCTCTACTACGACAGACATCAACGTTTGGGATAAGGAATGGTGATGTAAAGGTTAATGGTTAGGGGTTAAAGGTTATTGAATTCGTACTAACCTTTAATACCTGACACAATAAGCACGGAGGCAAGCAACGCTTGGCTCCGTGCTTTTTTCTTGGTCGGTTGGAAATCAGGGAGTCTGATATCCGCATTATTACGTGTTAGCAATAAAATTGCTTTTTGCCTTTGTGTATTAATGAGAAATGTACTATCTTTGCGTCCGTTTTTTGTTAATGACGAAGAAAATTATGCAGAATAATAACAAATCATACAAGATGAGCAACAAATCTAATTTTACACGAACACTGATAGCATTGCTCCTAGCTTTGTTCGGCGTTTCTGGCGTTTGGGCTGAAGACATCACAGAAGAACAGGCTCTTGAACGGGCTTTATCCTTCTTGAAAGAACAGCAGACTACTCCCGGCAAATCTCACAACAATCAACTTTCTGCACAGGAACTCACTTTGGCAAGCAAAGTGAGCGGGCTCTATGTCTTCAATGTAGAAGACAACAGAGGCTTTATCGTCGTTTCAAATGATGACCGCACCTATCCCATTCTTGGCTTTAGCGAGAGCGGCAATTTCAGCAAAGAAGAAATGCCAGACAACATGAGAGCTTGGCTGCAAGGCTATGCTGACGAGATTGCATGGCTCCAGAAACAAACTACACCGAAAAAAACTGTCAGCAGACCTACTAGTAAGGTCGGTTCACACAGTACGACTGCCGTCGCTCCTCTGTGTACCTCGGAATGGGACCAAGACGCCCCATACAACAACCTTTGCCCTACATACACCAGTTGGGGCGTTACTGAACATTGTGCTACAGGTTGTGTGGCAACGGCTATGGCCCAGGTGATGTACTACCACAAGTGGCCGACAAGTTCTACGAAGATTATTCCCGGCTATACCTGCTCCGATTATACATTGTCTTCCCTGCCTATCACCACTTTCGACTGGTCAAACATGAAGGACAGTTATTCCAGCAGTTACACCACAGCTCAAGGAAATGCCGTAGCAAAACTGATGCAGTATTGCGGTTATTCGGTGAAGATGGACTATGGTCCTTCATCTGGTGCCTATACCGAGGACGTTGCCATTGCCCTCAGAGAATACTTTGACTACAATCCCTACACCACGCGTTTCGTGTCGCGCAGTTCCTACACCTACGACAACTGGACAGACATGATATACCACGAGGTTTCTCATAATCGTCCTGTATGCTATGGCGGTATGTCAAGTGGCGGAGGTCACGAGTTCGTGTGTGATGGCTATAAGTTTGAGAGCAATACCGATTTCTTCCACATCAACTGGGGGTGGGGTGGCATGAGCGACAACTACTTTGTCCTCTCTGCACTCGACCCTGATCAGCAGGGCATTGGCGGCAGTACATCTACCGACGGCTTCCACTACGGACAGGATGCTGTCATCGGCATACAGAAGTCAACCGATAGCGGAACGACAGCGAACATCCCTGCCAATGTTGTTAACCTTACACTGAACAGTGTTACGCTGAGCCGCAACCCTGTTGAGCCATATACAATGGTAAATATTACCTTCAACATCACCAACAACAGCTCAGACCCATACGACGGCGATTTATGGTTGGTTCTTAGAGAATCCAACTATGATTATTTAATTGAGCATGAAAGTGTCCTTCTTTCTGCAGGAACGACCCAAGACGTTGTCATATCCCATACACCCTCACAGACTGGCACATACACCTTTATGCTCTGCTATATCAATGCTGCAGGCGAATATGTTACTTATGAAGGAAAGTCGGTCACGCTGAATGTCGTTGAGAGTCTGACCAATGATATCGTTCCCGTATATGGCTATTGGACAGATAATTACAGTCGGAGCCAGTTCATTATTGGGGAAGCAGACTTGGAGGACATGATTGATGGCACAATTAATGCCATGACCTTCACGGCTTCTCAATCGTCCGTAAGCTGGGGATCTGCCAAGTTTGATGTCTATCTGAAGGAGGTGGAGGAAAGCACCATTTCTGCTCTTAAGGATTGGAATACGCTGGATAAGGTTTATTCTGGCAGCTTGTCTATTGTCAACAGTGAGATGACGATTACCTTCAGCGAGCCCTATCCATATCAGGGCGGTAATCTCCTGGTAGGTATCAATCAGACCGTAACGGGCAGTTATAAGAAGTGCTCCTGGTATGGGCAGACAGTTACAGGAGCCTCTGTCGGCGGCTATGGTACAAGCATCAGTCAGCAGAACTTCCTGCCCGATGTCACCTTCGATTTCACGCCAGGAGCTGGCATTCATGTCAAGAAGCCCAAAGATCTTGCCGTTAGTTATACAGGTGGCGATGAGGCAACAGTGAGCTGGACGAGTGATGAGCCAGCCTTTGATATCGAGGTGAATGGTATTGTGACGGAAGATGTCAGCAATCCTTGTACCTTGACAGGTCTCGAGTATGCCACAACATATAATATTAAGGTACGCGCGAAGAACCAAGATGTATTCAGTGACTGGACTGATGCCGTCAGCTTTACCACCGAACTTTCAGGTGACATGTGCCAAATAAGGCTTGAGCTTACTGATGCTACCGGTGATGGATGGAACGGCAATGCTATAAAGGTAGTGGATGTCCTGACTGGCACCGAACTTGGAACCTTTGCCAACACTGATGAAGTAGGAAAGAACGAAGCCCAGATTTATTACGTCGAGGTTCCCAACGACAGAGACATTGAGTTCCAATGGGTAAATGGTATATATTTCCATGAATGCACATACGTTGCTTATGATGTGGCTGGCAACGAGATATTCTCTGGCAAAGGAAAAATAAAGACGCCCGTCACATATCATGTCGATTGCAATGCCGTCCTATCGGTTGTCCTCGCCAATAATGAAGACAACACAGCCCTGATTGAGTCCAAGGACGGCGCAACCAATTGTGAAGTTACTCTGCAAAATCGCACGCTCTACAAGGACGATGGTTGGAACACAATATGCTTGCCATTCGACGTAACTATAGCAGAGAGCCCCTTGGCTGGTGCTATCGTTAAGGAACTCGACACTTCAAATACCTTTGTGGCTGGTAATACACTGATGCTGAACTTCAAGGATGTAACGGACATTGAGGCCGGCAAGCCTTACTTTATCAAGTGGGCAAAAGGTGACGACATTTCCAATCCTGTATTTACAGGTGTAACGGTTAAGAAGGATCTCGTTCCTGCTGAGGTAGAGAATGTTATAACCTTTAGCGGCAACTATGCTCCTGTGCCATTAACAGCTGGAGACAAGAGCATCCTCTATGTGGGCTCGAGCAATAAACTTTATTACCCAGCCTCGGGGAGCAATATCACCTTGAATGCTTTCCGCGCATACTTCCAGCTGGCCGATGGCTATACGATGGGGAATCCTTCCAACCCCATCAAAGAATTTGTGCTGAGATTCAGCGAAGACGATGCAACTTCGTTAGGTGAAGAGTTAAGAGTTAAGAGTGAAGAATCGAATGGGGGCGTCTATGACCTTAGTGGTCGCAAGGTTAATGGTAAATTACCTAAGGGTGTCTATATTATTAATGGCAAAAAGAGACTGAAGTAAGCCCTTCCTGCCATCTCGGGAGAGGGGGTAAACCATATGATATGAAAATCCTCGCTGTTAATCGCAGCGGGGATTTTTTTTACTCTTTCATCTACTTCGACCTGACCAGCGATCTACTCCGACCTGACTGCCGGTCCACTCCGACCGGACTCATGAAGGGGGCTTATATGGTTTTGTTCTAATAATTTTCTAAGTGTGAGTCCTTTTTCTATTCGACCACGGATTAACCGAATTCACACGGATTATTTTAAAACAAAAACCGAGGAACCCCTTTTCTGTTGTTTATGAGTTACACTCAAACTTTTTCAATCCGTTCATCAGCGAATCCAAGTAAACTTGTCTTCTCCGTAGCACGAATTGAAACAGCCCTGCGGCCTAAACAACAGAAAAGAAACGTCTTTTTCAAGGTAACAACATGTTATTTCGATTTTTGAAAGATTTGACACCCAAGGATGTCTTCTGTTAGCGACAGGAAGATGGTGGAAGCTTGCTTATAACCAGATTTATGATGATAGAAGAACAAAGGCACAAAGTGCCATAGCTTTCAAAAAAGGTTTTAAGATATATCCGTGTGAATCCGTGCAATCCGTGTTCAAAATAAAATAAAACGGATAAATAAAAACGAATGAATCAAAGGCAATAAAGGCTTGTTTCCCTGACAAAACAGTATAAAACCACCCTTAGGGTGCGAAATGCAGTAAATAGTATATTTTTTTTATCATAATAGTATGAAGGCTTAATTTTTTTTTATACCTTTGCGGACTAATTGGATTTGTCATAACACAATTATACACAATTATACATTTATGAGAACAAAACAACACAACAACGCATGGACAGCGCAAAGCCTCCGTGCTACGGGCAGACTCCTGCTCATGACCTTTTTCCTGATGCTTGGCGTGAACGTCATGGCTCAGCAGAAGATTCTGTTACAATCTAGTACTAACAACTCCAAATGTGAGAAGAGCGACATGACAGGGCTTAGGGCCACGTTTTCCTTCTCGGTTATTGAGGCTCAGGACTGCAAGAACAAGGCAGGTGAGTTCTCCCTGCTCAGCATGCCCAATACCGTTATCGGCGGTAATGAGGGTGATCCGGAGATTCCCGTTGTCAACGAACTGATTGCTGTGCCCGTCGGTGCTACCCCACACATCAAGGTGAAGAGCTTCCGTACCGAAGACTACAACCTCGCCGACTACGACATCAAGACTTTGGCACCACGTCAGCCCTCACTGAGAAAGGACAAAAAAGCCGATGACGTCCCCTTCGTTTACAACAAAGAGGCCTACGAGAAAGAAGGTCTCAGCACAGATCCGAAGGCTGTGGTCGAGGTAGTGGGCACCATGCGCGGCGTCCGTTTGGCAAAGATGACCATCGAGCCCGTGAGCTACGACCCCGTGAAGAACACTGTACGTGTGTTCAACAACATCGAGGTGGAAGTGCAGTTCGACGGTGCTGCGAAAAAGGCTACCAACGACTTGTACACAGAGACCTATAGCCCCTATTTCGACATCGTTTATAAGCAACTGTTCAACGGAAATGCCGCAAAGAGTGCATACGACGACCATCCTGACCTCTACAATACACCGGTGAAGATGCTTGTTGTTACTACTTCGACCTACGCCAACTGCACGGCTTTCCAAAACTGGCTGACATGGAAGAAACAGAAAGGCTTTGATGTGGATGTACAGACTGTGGCCAGCAACGCAACAGCTTCCACTATCAAGAACTTGATTTATTCCAGATACAACGCCAACCATCCGACTTTCCTGGTTATCGTTGGCGACGAAACGGTTGTTACCTACTACCAGTTATGGAATTATGGCAGCACTTACGGCAATGCAGCCTCTGACCTGGAGTATGCTTCCGTCGATGGCGACGTCTATCACGACATGTTCCTGAGCCGTATGCCGGTTTCGTCCACTACAGAACTCAGCAACCTTGTCAACAAGATTTTGACCTACGAGAAGTACACCATGTCTGATCCTAGCTACTTGGATGAGACATTACTTATTGCCGGTTGGGATGATAGTTGGACCTCCACAGTGGGTAAACCGACCATCCAATATGCCAACAATTACTATTTCAACAGCGCCCATGGCATTACTCCTCATGTGTTCCTAACTAATGCTTCTGGGCAAAGAACTTGCTATAATTATATTAACGATGTAGGTTTCATCAACTACACTGCCCATGGTGATATTCAGAAATGGCACGATCCGGAATTTACAAACAGTAATGTCAACTCCTTGACCAACAACGACAAGTACTTCTGGGCTATGGGTAACTGTTGTCTGACCGCCAACTTTAAAAACGCTCAAAACAGTCAAACCTGTTTTGGCGAGACGATGGTCCGTGCCGCCAATAAAGGTGCTTTCGGCTATATCGGTTCCGTTCCTGAAAGCTATTGGTATGAGGACTACTACTTTGGCGTGGGTGCTACCTCTACTTTTGGTCAAATGCCCACGCAAGCTCAAACCAAAACGGGTGCCTATGATGCCCTGTTCGACGATACAGGCTTCAATACCTTGAACTCAGTGCCTTTCATTGGCAATGTAGCCGTAACCTATGCTCATGCAGGAAACTATCAGTATAGCGTTACTGACGAATACTACTGGCGAGCCTATCAGTGTTTCGGCGACGGCTCCGTGATGCCTTATCTCAAGCAGCCGGATGCCAACAACGTCAGCCATGCTAACGAGATTTTCATCGGCGCTTCCGCCTTTACAGTGAACGCTGATGCCAAATCCTATGTTTCCATTACCAAGAACAACGAAATCCTTGGCGTAGCTGTAGTTCCTGAAAATGCCACTACGGTCGATGTGCCGATTAGCGGCCTCACCGATGGCGGCGATGTGATGATAGTTGTTACCCGCAACCAGCGTCAGCCTTATATCACGACCATTCAGGCTGTTCCCGCCGAGGGCCCATACATCAGCCTTGACAGCTATACTCCTACTATGGCTTTCGTCGGTGAGAACACCAACCTGAGCCTTACCTTCAAGAATGTGGGTGTTGATGCCACTGTGGGCACTACAACTATTACCTTGAGTTCCGACAATCCCAATGTCGCCATTGCTGGCACTGGCTCCTTCGAAGTATTGGACGTCGATGCCACCGCAACTGTGAGCGACTTTAGCTTCACCCTCAATTCAGGTGTAACTTTGGGCAGCCCGGTCACCTTCCACTATACTGCTGTCAATGGAGACAATACTTGGGAAGGCAACTTCTCCATCAATCCCAACCAAATCTTCACAGTCACTGTAGCTTCCAACAACGATAGCTACGGTACTGTTAGCGGCGGTAGCCAGTTCAATTACAACACCTCTTGCACTGTGACCGCCACGCCTGCCGACGGCTATATGTTTACCAGCTGGACTCAGAATGGCAATGTGGTTTCTACCGACGCCGAGTATACCTTCAATGTAACTGGTGACATGAATTTGGTGGCCAACTTCGAAGTAGGTGTCATGATTGGTAGCGGCACTGACACGAACGATTATTTGCCGACCTACAACTACTACAACTACTCCCTCACTGAGCAGATTTACACTTCTGCCGAGTTGGGCGGCGCTGGCATCATCACCAGCATTGCCTTCTATAACGGCGGTGCGGCGAAGACGCGTACCTTCGACTTCTATCTGAAGTCCACGACGAAGAGCAAATTCACTGGCAAGACCGACTGGATTGCCGTTTCCGCTGGCGATAAGGTGTTCAGCGGCAGTGTCACAATGGTAGCTAACGGCTGGACAACCATCACCTTCAGCACTCCGTTTGTATATGACGGCACCTCCAATGTTGTTCTTGTCACCGATGACAACACTGGTAGTTATTCCAATACTCCTCATATGTCTTGCCGTGTGTTCTCTACGGGTTCAAATCAAGCTCTGTATTATTATGACGACGGTAATAATCTCAATCCTTTGTCGCCCCCGACTTCTTCCGGCAGCAACAATGCTGTATTATCGTCGAAGAACCAGATTGTCGTCACCAAAGAGGCCATGCCTACTGGACAATTCAATATCACGGTCAGTGCCAACCCAGCACAAGCTGGCACGGTGAGCGGCGGTGGCGAATATCAGTACGGTGAAGCTTGCACAGTTTCTGCCACTCCGAATCAGGGTTATACCTTCACTAGTTGGACAGAAAACGGAGTCGTGGTTTCATCTGAATTGACCTACAGTTTCTCTGCTATTGCTAACAGAAACCTTGTGGCTAATTTCATTCAAGCCATAGAAATCGGCCAGGGCACCACAACCCATAATTACCTGCCCAGTTATAGCTATTACAAATATTCCATGACTGAGCAGATTTACACCGCTGATGAGATTGGCATGGCAGGAACTATCAACGCTATTGCCTTCTACAATGAGGGAGCTGAGAAGACTCGAACCCTTGACTTCTATCTGAAAGCCACAGACAAGAGCTCCTTCTCGAGCAAGACCGATTGGGTAACTGTAGCTGCTTCCGACAAGGTGTTCAGTGGCAGTGTCACCATGGCCGCCAATGCTTGGACCTTCATTAATTTCAGCACTCCGTTTGAGTATGACGGCACTTCCAATGTGGTTCTTGTTGCCGACGATAACAGTGGTGAATACACCAACTCGCCGCATATGGCCTGCTCGGTCTTCAATACAAATAAGAACCAAGCCATTTATATATACAATGACAACACGAACTACAACCCGTCATCACCCACGACATCCCAAAGTTCTAACTATGATGTTCTTCAGGTAAAGAACCACATTCTTCTTTCGATAGAGCCAGCTGCAAGTCCTTACGCCGTTCCCACGGATTTGAGTGTATCCGATATCACTAGCACTTCTGCTGTTGTAAGTTGGGACGGTGAAGCAGATAGCTACGAATTGCAATATGTTGAAGAGATGGAGACGCTTACCTTTGACTTTGAAGATGGTTCACAGGGATGGACTGTTCTTAAAGGAACAGAAGGTACTTCTACACACAACTGGATGCATAACACGGAGTATGTTGCATACGACTCCAACGGAGCCCAGATAACTCCGGAATGTCACAATTCCTCTTCTGGCATGATGCTTTCCGAGTCCTATATCTCTGCTGCCACATCTGGCGGTTCTGGCACAGCTGTTACTCCCGACAACTACCTCGTTTCTCCGAAGATACAGTTAGGCGGAAGCATCACTTTCTATGCTGCGTCCCGAATGAGCAATTATCCTGCGGAGAAGTTCTCCGTGCTGGTTTCGGAATCAGGCAACAGCATCAGCGACTTCACCCATACAGAGTTGACAGTGACGTTGAGTGATAACAGCTGGAATGAATACACTGTTGACCTGAGCGCTTACAGCGGCATGGGCTATGTGGCTATTCGCCATTACGACTGCTATGACCAGCATCTGCTCTATGTTGACGATGTTACTGTCGTTGGAAAAGTGCCCGAATGGATCACGGTAAGTGACGCCACCAGCCCTTGCACCTTGACCAACCTTGTGCCTGGCACTCAATATCTGACGAGGGTGAAGGCACTGTACGGCGAAGGCGGTGAAAGTGATTGGAGTAATAGTGTAAGCTTCACGACAGGGGCTTATGTTACCCTCGAACTTGCCAACGATACCGACAACAGCACGGTCATTGAAACTTACGACGGTGAAGAAGCCAACGTGATTCTCGTCGGTCGCACACTTTGGCAAGACAACGCTTGGAACACGCTCTGCCTGCCGTTCGGTGTAGAAAATATTAGTGACAGCCCATTGGCTGGTGCTGATGTGCGTGCATTGACCGGTGCATCCTTCAGTGACGGCTCAATGACCTTGAACTTTACTGGAGAGAATGCCATTACGGAACTTACTGCCGGTACGCCTTACATTATCAAGTGGACAGAAGGTAGCAACATTGTAAATCCTGTCTTCGCAGGCGTGACAATTAACAAGACGATGCATGACGTTTCTTGCGACCTTGGCGATGATAAGTCCATCACCTTCAAGGGAACTTATGAATATACAGCTTTCACTGAAGCGAATAAGAGCATCCTCTTCATGGGCGGTGGCAATACACTTTACTACCCTGGTAACGGAGCTATGATTGGTGCATGCCGTGCATTCTTCGAGCTTAATGGTATTACTGCAGGTGCAGCAAAGAGCCTTATCAAGGAATTCGTGCTGACCTTCGGCGAAGGTGATGCTACTTCAATTCAGACCATTAACGCTGACGCTAACGAGACTATCTATAATGTAGCAGGTCAGCGCCTGAATAAGACTCAGAAGGGTATCAATATTGTGAACGGAAAGAAGATTCTTAAATAAGAGACCCCGACCCCTCCCCTAGGAGGGAGGGGGAGGGAGAAAATATAAGAAAAAATTAAAAGTAATAATGCCCCATCTCCTCCCCATTACGGGGAGGCTGGGAGGGGTCCTTAAATAGAATTTAGACAATGAAAAAGACATATATTCAACCCGAGATGCTAATAGTGAAGCTTCAGCACATGCAGATGCTCTGTGAAAGTCTTACTGCTGTTGAAAATGGTAACCCTGACACTAACATCATTTACGATGGTGAAGGCACAGGTCCTGCCCGTACGAAAGAGTCCCACAACGTCTGGAACGAGGAATGGTAAAAAATATAGTTTAGGGTTTAGAGTTTAAAGTTTAGTAACAAGTTAAAAGTGCTTACGCTCTCATCGGGTGCGCAAGCGGAAGAAAAGTTTCAACTCTACTCAGTAAACATATATCTAATATGCATAGAAGCAAGCGATTAGTTCGACGAAGTCAAGCTAATTAATCGCTTGCTTCTATGTTTTTTTCTCTGTTTTGTTCAATTTATATTACAGATTTTTGCATGTGAGTTAGAAATTGCTTAATTTTGTAACAGGAAAACATAGAAATCGCGGTTATTTATAAGAGTATTTTTAACATACGATATAAGATATAATATGTGATTTATGAAGAGAACTGGTCTCAAAATTACCGAAGAGGCAAACTGCTGCCTTTTGTGTGCAGAAGCACCATGCAGTAAAGTATGTAAGAAAGGCGACCCTGCACGTGCTATACGTGCCATACGCTTTGGCAACGAGAAGTTGGTAGGCCGGTGGGTTGCACAATGTACAGACGAAGAGTTGGAAGCAGCAGAGAAGGCTTGTATTCACTACGACCGTCCCATTCGGATTAAGGAATTGGTTAGAACTCTTCAAACCTCTTCCGAGTCCCGTAAAGAGAACATTCCCTCTGTGAAGGAGGCAGGGAAGGGACTGTCCATTGATTTTTGTGGCATCCATTGTGAGAATCCCTTCTTCCTGGCATCGTCGGCTGTCTGCACGAACTACGAGATGGTGGCGCGTGCTTTTGAGGCAGGCTGGGCGGGAGTGTTCTACAAAACAATTTGTTTGCAGGAAATCAAGGAGGTGTCGCCTCGTTTCGATGCCGTTCACGATAATGGTGCCCATGGAAACTTCTTTGCTTTCCGTAACATGGAACAACTGAGTGAGAATCCCGTAGATGTGGACTTTGATATCCTGAGGCGTCTTAAGCAGAATTATCCCACAAAGGTTGTCATAGCCTCTGTTATGGGGCAGCATGAAGAAGACTGGATTAAGCTGGCCCAAATGGCTGAAGAGGCTGGCTGTGATGCCGTCGAGTTGAACTATTCCTGTCCGCAGATGCGCCAGACTGGTATGGGGTCAGATGTGGGTCAAGACCCCGAGTTGGTGACCTTCTTCACGGCTTATGTCAAGCGTAGCGTGAAAATTCCAGTCATCCCCAAAATGACTCCCAACATAGCCCACATCTCGGAACCGGCCATGGGTGCCTATTTTGCCGGAGCAGATGCTATATCAGCTATCAACACCATCAAGAGCGTAACAATGGGCGAAGGTTCCGAAGTAAGTGGTTGCCAGACAGGGTCAGGTCTTTCGGGGCGTGCCGTAAAGCCTATCGCTTTGCGTCATATTCTGGCTATGGTGAAGAATCCCATTATGAAGAATGTCCAGTACAGCGGTATCGGTGGCATTGAAACATGGCGTGACGCTTTGGAGTTCATCCAGTTGGGTTGCCGTAACGTACAGGTTTGCACCGCTGTCATGCAATACGGCTATCGCATCATCGACGATATGATTCTGGGACTCCAGAACTACATGACAGAGCGCGGCATAGCCTCGGTGGATACACTCGTAGGCGAACTGTTGCCCAAATTCTATCTGCCTTCCGACCTGGACCGCGAGACTATTGTCTACCCGAAGATCGACCGTGACAAGTGTATCGGCTGTGGACGTTGCTACACCTCGTGCATGGACGGTGGCCATCAGGCTATCGCCTTTGACTTCGAGACCCGTCAGCCCCGTATTGTGGGGACGAAGTGTGTGGGCTGTCATCTCTGCCGCCTCGTCTGTCCGACGGGGGCCATCGGCATGACAAAACGTATCCAGAAGAAAGAACACGGTAAACCCTCGGCGTAATCTTCCCAACGGGAAATGCGATATCGTATACAAAGCATGAAGAAACGGAGTCTTCTTGTGTCAGCCCTGGCAATAGGACTATTGGCAATAAGCTGCACAAGCATTCGTGATGTGGAATACACCACAGAGCGTATCGAGAGAGTAGGGGAGTTCCAGGGCTTTCCCAAGCAAAGTTTCCAGGGTATGAGCATATACGGCGACTATTTGGTCAGCCTGCAGAATACAGGACTGGCAACCCTCTACCGCCTCTCTAACAGCGGAATGGAGCGTATCCGTCAGTTCCCGCTTGCCAGTCAGCATGAAGTGAATCATGCCAACGTGGCTGATTTTGGTAACGAGCGCTATGCAAGGGACGATGCTTTTCCTGTGCTCTACGTGTCGCAATGTTCACGGAAACCTTACGAAGGTCTGAAGGATGTCTGTTTCGTGGAACGTCTCATGCCAGAGGGCAGTTCGCAATTAGTTCAGACCATCGTTCTTGATGACCCAGAGGGGCTCTTCGGTTATGCACTTCAATGGATTATCGACCATCGTCGTAACCTGCTTATCGGCTACGGCAACACCAAGGAGAATCTGGCAGAAGGGAACCGCTGGCGTATGATGACATTCCGTTTGCCCCGCCTCAGCGAAGGCGCTGTTGTTCATCTTCATCCCCATGATGCCCTCGAGAACTATTGCATTCAGGACCTCGACTCGCGTTTCCCCTCACAGCAGATAGGGCAGGGCGCCTGTATTATCAGGAACTGGATGCTCATCCCCGTTGGCGTCGGTACAGACAAACAGCCAAGCATCCTGTATGTCTGGAATTTACGTAAGAAACGTCTCGATGGCATATATGATTTCAAGGAAAAAGTACCTGCAGAGTTCGAAGACTGTGCGCCCTATGGAAACGCTCTCCTCATGCAGACCAACGGCATGGGCCTTATACGTCTTCTTAGAAGATAAACATATAGACCCCCGCCTGTCGTCACCTTTCATTTATCACTTTTCCCTTTTCCCTTATCACTTCAATTTGTCCGACCGTCATTATAGTAAGACCCTTGAGCAAAAGCTGGCTCTTCCCTTACAGACGAGGAATGCTGAGGAACTTGTCCGCCTGCTCGACTCTTTCTCTCGAAGTGAGCAGCGGACTGCTGGCTATATGTTGGGCGAGCGTTTGCTTCTCGAGTGTCCGTCCGACGCCTACTGGCAGATGACAGAAGCCCTTGTCCGTTATGACAGCCGAGCCTACCTTGTCACGCAGATGAAGACTTTCCTCGTCCGTATGGAGCGAGGTACGGCATCCCTTTCTGATAAGCCTTTTGCTCGGCTCGCAGCATCGTTCAATGATGTTGAGCGGCAGAAGGTTGCATTTCTTATCCTGCCCGCTCTTGCCCGTCCGGAGCAGGTGGAGCAGTTTTTCCGCCTTATGGGTATAGGCAAAGGCCGCGAGCAGATGGTCTATCTGGTGCGCATCGACACGCTGCCTTGCCTGTTTCTTTTGCTACGTTCGTTACGATACATCGAGCACGATCGCGGGGAGGTGCTCCAAGTGGCTCGGCAACTGATGAAACGAGGTACGGGCAGCAGTTTCAATCTGGCAAGTATCATTAAAGTTGCTTTTGGCCTTGAAGAACTGACCGGCACCTTCTCCCTCCGTCTCCAGCCCTATCAGATAGCGCGCCTCGAACAATCCTACGAAGCCTTCTGCGGAAGTGTTTCGTGAAGATTGAACAAAAAACGCGATTTTATTTGTTTTTCCGCACACTAAATTGTAACTTTGCAGCGTAAAACCATACATTATTATAATAATATGTTCAGCAAAGAAGATATCCTGCAGATTCAGCAGAAGGGTATGAGTGAAGCGCAGATTGAGGCGCAGTTGGAGAACTTCCGCAAAGGTTTTGACTTCCTTAAGTTGCGCGGGGCTGCCGCGGTGGGGGAGGGCATCATCGCACCGACGGACGAGGAAGCCGAGGCTTACATTCAGGCCTGGAACGACTATAAGGCAGAGGGACATGCCATCACCAAATTTGTTCCTGCCAGCGGCGCTGCCAGCCGTATGTTCAAGAATATGTTCGAGTTTCTAAATGCCGACTACAATGCCCCAACGACTGACTTCGAAAAGACATTCTTCGCACACATTCACTACTTTGCTTTCTTCGATGCCCTGAACGATGCCTGCTTCCTGAACGAAGGAAAAGGCGTTGATGCACTTGTTGAAGACGGAGAGTATAAGACTATAGTTGCCAATATGTTAAGAGCAGATGGTTTGAGCTATGGACAACTGCCAAAAGGCCTTTTGCAGTTCCATTCTTACGACGATTGTGCCAAAACACCTGTCGAGGAGCACCTCACAGAAGCGGCCCTCTATGCAAGCAGTCGCGGAGAGGCCGAAGTGCATTTCACCGTCAGCAGCGAGCATCGCGAACTCTTCCAGGAACTTATTGACCGCGTTCTGCCTGAGACTCAGGAGCAATACAAGATTACCTATAAAGTTAGCCTGAGCGAACAGAAACCGAGCACCGACACGATTGCAGTCAATATGGACAATACGCCCTTCCGTACCAATGACGGCAAACTGCTTTTCCGTCCGGGCGGCCACGGCGCACTCATCGAGAACCTCAACGACCTGCAGAGCGACATCGTATTCATCAAGAACATAGACAATGTGGTGCCCGACCGTCTGAAGGCTGACACCGTTTTCTGGAAGCAAGTCATAGCCGGCGTATTGGTTCAAGCCCAGAAGCAGGTGTTTGCCTATCTGCGTTTGCTCGACAGCGGTAGGTTCAGCCACGACGATTTGGAGGAAATCATCCGTTTTGTCCGTCATACACTTTGTTGCGATGTGCCCGACTTGAAGGATATGGAGGATACAGAACTGCATGTGTGTCTGAGGAAGAAACTCAACCGGCCTATCCGTGTCTGTGGAGTAGTGAAGAACGTTGGAGAACCAGGCGGTGGTCCTTTCCTTGCCTACAATCCCGACGGCAGCGTTTCCTTGCAGATACTAGAGAGCAGCCAGATAGACCAGAACAATCCCGAGTACATGCAGATGTTCACGAAAGGCACACACTTCAATCCTGTTGATCTTGTCTGTGCCATCCGTGATTACAAGGGCGAGAAATTCAACCTGCCCGATTTCGTTGACCCGGCTACCGGCTTCATCTCCTACAAGAGCAAGGACGGCCGCGAGTTGAAGGCCTTGGAGTTGCCCGGACTCTGGAATGGTGCCATGAGCGACTGGAACACCATCATGGTCGAGGTTCCCCTCACGACCTTCAATCCCGTCAAGACGGTCAATGACCTGCTTCGTCCTCAGCACCAGAAGTAGAAGTTAATTCTTCGTTGTCCATTGTGTACTGTTGTACGCCCTAATGTATCCGTTCAGTTGGGCATAGTGCCAGTCGTCGTTGCTTTCGGGGTCGAAGTTAGCGCTGTTCTCTTGTACACACATTGCCGAAGCTAGGGCTATCATCCTGTCGCGGTCGTAGAAGCTCAGAGCCTCGTTGCCGCCTAACTTGCTCCGCCTGCAGAGTGAGATGTAAAGAAGTTAAGAAAGAAGTAAAGAAGTTGAATATTTTATGCTTTGGGGTGGGGTAGAACTAAGATTAAGTGAAAAATTTTTGGTGATTTCAATTATTTGCTATAACTTTGTGTCGGAAATTATTCACCATTTAATATCTCTAGCTTTATGAAAAAAACTACTTTGACAGTTCTTGCAGCCATGTCTCTGTTGCTGTCGAGCTGCTTCTCAACGGGACTCGGAACAACTGCATCTAACACTAATTCAACCGGTAATGTGCTGGGTACTGTGCTTACCAGTGTATTGGCTAATGTGCTGTTGGGCGGAATGACTTACGACCAGTCGGGCATTCTTGGCAGCTGGAGCTACAATGCTCCCAGTGCCGCCTTCACTACCGAAAAGGCTCTGACTAATGCCGGAGGTAATGCTACGGTTGCCAACATCGCTTCGTCGCTGGCAAGCAGCTACAACAGCATCGGCATCAATCGTAACAACACTTCTTTCTCCTTCCTTGAAGGCAACAAGTTCTCGGCTCAGGTGAACGGCATCCCATTCAGCGGAACCTTTGCTTATAACCCCCAGAACGGTGAAATCTCCCTCAAGACTGCTACTGAGACCATCAAGGGCAACGTGACAAAGACGGAGAAGGGAATGGGTCTGATGTTTGACTCCAAGCAGATGACTAACATCCTTCAGAAGGAGGGCAAGGTGAGCAATACTGCCGCTGTTCAGGCTGTCAGTCAGCTCGCTAAGAGTGCCGACGGTGCCCGCGTAGGCTTTTTGCTGACAAAATAATAACTCACCCGGACTTTTCCGGATGAGTTATTTGGGCTTTTTATTCCGGAGCATTATTGTAAACAGACTCCAGGGTGTAGTTTGCATCATCGCTGGTGGCTGCCCTTATCATGGTTTGTACGAGAGACTCTGAATCATTGATATAGGTGCCGTCGTTGTGGTTGAAATAGCCATGATACTCGTTGCCTGCTCCCACGGAGTTGTTGTCCCAGATGATGAGCGGCATGCCATAGGTGTATGCTGCACGGCAGACATACTCGAGATAGTAATTGCGGAAGAGGTTGGAGTGGAAAAGCCGCGCGCGTTTGACCCCCGAGGGCAAAGCGGCGTTGACCCCTGAGAACCTTTTGTTTTTGACCCCTTTAAAGTCCTGACCGACGGGGTCATTTTTATTTTGCCCTACTACTTCTTGAGTTTCATCTTGCGGA
>JAGCNQ010000263.1 GCA_017645845.1 Bacteroidaceae bacterium | reverse complement strand
CTGCACCGTACATTTCTTGTGTCATTTGTGCCATAAAGCAAAAGTGTTTTTCATTTAACATTGCTCTACCCCCTCAGCTTAGAGCGACGTTGGAGAGAGGTTGGAGAGGCTTTGGAGAGGAGTTGGAGCAACCTAGGATTTACTACTCCGTAGTACCAGACCATTTTCACCTCATTTTCCCCGAATTTCGCTCAAAATCTTCGGTTCGGAAGCTGGTGCAAAGGTAAGGCGATTTTCTGAGATGACCAAATTCTATGCACAAATCGAATAAAAACGCTATTCTGTGCATAAATGTCATTTTGTAAATTGTCATTTCTGGGGCGTTTTGCGGGGAATGCGCAAGGAAACTGCCCCTACCAATGTATGAAAAAGCGGATAGAACCGTCCTACGTCGGTCTATCCGCTGAATTGGTGGGTTACTTTGCAGTCCAAAGGTGGCGAATCAGAAGTAATAGCCGAAGCTAATCTTCAAACCGACCTTTGTGTAGTCCTTGAAGTGGTTCAGGCACATATCAACATAGACTGAAGGTTCGATGCTGACGTGGTTATTCAAATAGAAGCAATAACCTACCTCCGGTGTCAAATAAGCATTGTGCATCACCTCGGATTCTCCGCCTGCGCTGTTCAGTCCGTACTTCATGCCGCCTCCAAAGAATATGCCGTTCTCCTGCATGTAGTAGCGGGCACCTGCACCTAAATTAAACTGATTGGCACCGCCGGTGTGCTCCCATCCTATCAGACCGTTGAGCATCCAGCCGTCGGCAATGAAATAACCGGCTGCCGTCTCGAGGTTCATGCAGAAGCCTGGCACCTTGGAATAGCTGAGACCAAAGCCACTGAGAGAAGCATTAAAATACTTGGTTCCCTTCTCGAACTGTGCAGATGCGCCCAGTGAGAATGTTGCAATAAGCAATGCAATAAAAATCTTTTTCATAATGTTTTGATTAATTAGTTATTGATTATTTCTATGGTTTATGATGAATGTATTTCCAGAAGTGGAAGCCTTGCAATGCCATGAGGGCAAAGCCTCCCCAAAGGCCTACGTGAAGCGGCAGATGGAAGCCTTCGGGCGAGGTGAGGATGTAGCTCATACTAACCACAGTCATGAAGAGCGCCGGAAGGAATGCAATCAGACAATTGTAACCTCTCCTCGTGAGCCATACCGCTGCTGCCCATAGCATGAAACAGGCAAGCGTCTGATTGGTCCAGGCAAAGTAACGCCAGAGTACGCCAAAGTCGATGAAGAACAGGCCCGTCGTAATAGCAAAGAAGGGCAGGCAAAGCAAGAGGCGATGCTTGATGCTCTTCTGGTCGTAGCCAAGGAAGTCGGCAGCGATGAGTCGGGCACTACGAAAAGCTGTGTCGCCACTCGTAATGGGCGCAGCCACAACTCCCAGGATGGCAAGCACGGCACCGACTGTCCCCATCCATCCTACGCTGATTTCCTTGACCACGATGGCAGGATTGCCCAGGGCTGCAAGTTTCTCGTAAGCCGTAGCGCCCTCTGGACCGGGCAGAGTGCTAGCGAACTTCACGGCGGCGGCGGCCCAAATGAGCGCCACGATACCTTCAGTAATCATGGCTCCGTAAAAGATGGGACGCCCGAGGCGCTCGCTGGTCAGACAACGCGCCATGAGCGGGCTCTGTGTTCCGTGGAACCCGCTTATCGCACCACAGGCAATGGTGATGCAGAGCATAGGGAAGATGGGCAAATCCTTGGGATGATGCGAAACAAAAGGCGCATCCGTAATCTCTGGCATCCAACCGTCTTGAGTATAGATACCCCAACAGATACCTATCGCCATCACCAACAAGGCAAGACCGAACACAGGATAAACTCTGCCAATAAGTTTGTCAATAGGCAAGAGAGTGGCAAGGATAAAGTACAGGAAGATGATTGCCAGCCAGAAGCCGTTCGAGAAAAGCCAGCCTTTGTCGGGAGTCATGTTGTCAAGTAACGAGGCCGGCGTCGTAACGAAGACCGCACCCACCAAGACAAGAAGCACAAGCGCACCGATTC
This sequence comes from Bacteroidaceae bacterium, assembly GCA_017645845.1. Taxonomy (GTDB): domain Bacteria; phylum Bacteroidota; class Bacteroidia; order Bacteroidales; family Bacteroidaceae; genus Physcousia. The sequence goes on along the minus strand of JAGCNQ010000263.1, from coordinate 2,495 downwards.
GCATTACAAGGCGCATCCCGTCTCCCAACTCGTTGCCGATAATTTCAGGCAAGGAAATGCCTCCCTGACGGATACATATCATGCCACACAGATAGTCGTGGACGGCTCCGGCAAAGATGCAGCCGAGTACTATCCACAGATAGGCGGCAGGACCGAACAGAATGCCCATGATGGCTCCGAAGATGGGACCGGTGCCCGCGATGTTGAGGAACTGTATGAGGAAGACCCGCCATGCTGGCAAGGGCATGAAGTCAACGTCGTCCTGCTTCTCGTAGCAGGGCATTTTGGCCGCATCGCTGGGCTTGATGACACGCTCTACGACTGCTCCGTAGAGCAAATAGCCAAGCAATAGGCAAACAAGGGAAACTGAAAATGTTATCATCGATACATTTACTATTTAACAATTTTCTATTTGCGATTTTACTGATTGGTTCTTTTCTTTGTGAGAAACAAAGGGGACTGCTGCTACGATAAGAGTAAAGATGCCACCGATTATATAACCTGTGGTCGTGTCGAGGCCTAATCCGTTCTCCTTATCTATCAGGATGAAGCATGCACTGACGGCACACATGAATACGGCGGGGAAGTAGGCAATCAGCCACGACCAACTCGGAAGGATACCCTTCCCATCAGTGCGGTATCGCAGGAAATGAGCAATGGTGAAGAAGGTGAAGGTGGCCAGTACCTGATTGAACCAAGAGACATAGAGCCACAACACCTTGAAACTGCTGACATTCAGCATGGCGATGGCAACAGCAAACAGCGGGGCAGTAAGTATGAGACGCTTCACGAGAGGCTTCTGGTCATAGTGACTGAAGTCGGCCACTATCATGCGCGCTGCACGGAAAGCACTGCCGCCCGTGCTCATCGGTGCTGCCACGATGCCCAACACTGCCAGGACAAGTCCAGCATTACCCAGCCAGTCATTGCACATTCGCTCTACCAAAAGACCCGGGTTCATCTTCACCGTTCCGCAAGCCGTCATAGCATTGTACAGCTTCTCGTATGGTGTTGCGCTCGCAATGTCCATCATATCCACGAACTTCATGGCAGCAGCAGCCCAAATGAGGGCTACCACGCCTTCAGTCACCATCGCACCATAGAAGCAGCGAAGTCCGTACTTCTCGTTCTTAATGCAGCGTGCCATCATAGGACTCTGCGTAGCATGGAAACCGCTCACTGCTCCGCAGGCAATCGTAATGAAAAGGCCTGGGAACAAAGGCGTGTAGTCCACAGGATAATGATCCGTGAAGGCTTGCGCAATGCTGGGGATGTTGCCTTCGTGAGTGAAGATGCCCACACCAATGAGAACTGCCATTATGAGCAGAGCCGCACCGAAGACAGGATAGATGGTTCCGATAACCTTATTGATAGAGAAAACTGTGACAGCCAGGTAGAAAACGAGTATCGCAACACTCCATATCAGATAGGTATCGGCAACATCGAACAACCGCAAGGTCAACTGCTCCATCAGTCCAGCAGGAATCAGCACAAACGATGCTCCGACGCAAACCATCAGCACAAGGGTTACAACACGCATCAACAATCGGCACACGCTACCCAGCTCGTCACCAATTATCTCGGGCAATCCCATGCCGTCGCGCCTTATGCTTATCATACCGGCCATATAGTCGTGCATGGCTCCGCCGAGAATACAGCCAAAGACAATCCAGAGGAAGGCTGCAGGCCCGTAGAGCACACCCATCATGGCACCAAAAATGGGACCAGTGCCGGCGATGTTAAGGAACTGGACAGTATAGACCTTCCATGTGGGCATGGGAATGTAGTCGGCTCCGTCCTGCTTCGTGTAGCAGGGGGTCTTGCGATTGGGGTCAACGCCGAAGACTCTCTCAACGAATGTGCCATAAGCAAAATAGCCAAGCAACAAACAAGCCAATGATATGCAAAATGTGAGCACCTTTCTATTTACAATTTACTTTTCGCTTGCAAAGATACGAAAAAAATCTTTAATCCTTAATCCCTAATCCCTAATCTTTTTATATCTTTGCGGCATGAAATACACATTTTATGTTATTATAAGCCTTGTAGCTGCCATTTTCTGCGCAGAAACAGAGGCACAAAACCTGCATAAGAAAAGCGATTACCTGCCGAAGGGCAAGCAAGAAATTCCCTTGGAGGGGGTGACTGAGGGGTCCTTTTTCATGTCTGCCCCGCCTGCGCCAAAGCATGAGATACGTGCAGTTTGGCTTACAACCATAATGGGTTTGGACTGGCCAAAGACACAGGCTACTAATTCTGCAAACAGAGAGCGACAGAAGGAAGAACTTTGCCAGATTCTCGATGAGTTACAGGCTTGCCGTATCAACACCGTTGTCTTGCAGACACGAATCCGAGGTTCTGTCATCTATCCGAGCAAAATAGAGCCTTGGGACATTTGCCTGACCGGCACTTTCGACCGCGACCCGGGCTACGACCCGCTTGCCTTTGCCATTGAGGAGACACACAAACGTGGAATGGAACTCCATGCTTGGCTT
>JAGCNQ010000262.1 GCA_017645845.1 Bacteroidaceae bacterium | reverse complement strand
TGCACGCGGTTGCCAAGCTGGGCGAGGACGGAGTCGGGGATGTCTGTAGGATTCTGAGTTACAAAGTAAACGCCTACACCTTTACTGCGGATGAGGCGCACCACTTGCTCTATCTTATCTACCAGGCTCTTGGGGGTGTCTGTAAAGAGGGTATGAGCCTCGTCGAAGAAGAATACCAGACGCGGTAATGCCTGGTCGCCCACCTCTGGCAGGCGGACATAAAGGTCGGACAGGAGCCACAGCAGGAAGGTAGAGTAAAGTTTGGGATTGAGCATCAACTTGTCGGCTGCCAATACACTCATGATGCCCTTGCCGTCTGCTCTACATTGGAGGAGGTCCATGATGTCGAACTCCGGCTCTCCGAAGAACTTGTCAGCTCCCTGGTTCTCCAGGGCGAGGAGGGCGCGCTGAATGGCTCCTACGCTGGCGCTCGACACGTTTCCATACTTCTTGGTCAGGTCGGATGCATGGTCGGCAATATAGGTGAGCATAGAGCGCAGGTCTTTCAGGTCGAGCAGGAGCAAGCCACGCTCGTCTGCCACTTTGAAGAGGATGGTAAGTACGCCGGCCTGCACCTCGTTCAGCTCCATGAGGCGTGCAAGCAGTTCCGGTCCCATATTGGAGATGGTGGTACGCATGGGATGTCCCTGCTCGCCAAAAACGTCGTAGAAACACACGGGACTACCGTTGAACTGTGGGTTTTCTATGCCGAATTCGGCACAGCGCTTTTCGATGAAGCCCGACATCTGTCCTGCCTGGCTGATGCCCGAAAGGTCGCCCTTCATATCGGCCATAAAACATGGTACGCCAGCTTGGGAGAATGTCTCGGCCAGCACTTGCAGGGTTACTGTCTTACCTGTGCCTGTTGCTCCGGCTATCAGGCCGTGCCGGTTTGCCATCTTACCACATAGGTATATTGGTCCGCCAGCTCCATGAGCTACATATAAACGTCCGTCGTTTGTTAACATAAGAATATATAAAGTTTAAGGGTTTAAGAGTTTAAAAAGTTTAAGGAGACCCTCTATATCTTCCTTAGAAGGAGACTTTTTTTCTCTCTAGGGAGAGTTAGAGAGGGTCTGAGTTTAAGGGTTAAGTTATGGCTTTACTATTTATAATTCTTCATTCTTCATTCTTCATTTTATATCCAATATCCCTTCCACCTCATGCTCTACGAATGGGCCTTCCTTGCATTCAAAAAGTACGCTCGGTTCCAAGCACTCTACATCGTGCCAAACATTCTTCGGGATATCCGCTCCGTATCTGCCCTCTTCGTGACTCAGGATGCAGGACTCCATAACCTGTCCCTCATCGTTATAGGTGGATACTTTGACCTTGCCCTTCAGGATAACCACTGTCTCGTCCTTTGTGGGATGGTGATGCACAGGAATGAAAGTGCCTGGCTCCATAGCATTGAGGAAGCGGTGACACTTGTCGGAAAGGCTTTGGTGGAAATTGTAGTTCTTCCTCAGCCTTGGAGAAATCTTTGCCTCCTCGGCAAGATTATTGATTAACGCGTCGTTAATGATTTTCATAACTTATCTAAAAGACGGGGACATCAAACGATGCCTCCGTCTTTTCTTTGGTATTTCTGAGAAAAATTATTTCCCGACGTCGATGCGGGCACACCAGCCACCATTACGAGCCATGTGGATGGGTAGGGTAGTGGTGCTGTTGACTCTGCTCTCCTGACGGAGGTAGTCCATTGCAATGATGTGTGCATTGACACCATCGGCAAAGTTTGTCATGTGGTAGTCCTTGCCTGCGGGCAGGAAGTCAAGCTTGAGCTGGAGGTCGCGCTCCGTGCTGTTGGTGATGCCACCGATGAACCACTTGTTGCCCTTACGCTTTGCAGTCACACAATATTGACCGGCTTCGGCAGCGAGAACACGTGTCTCATCCCAGTTCACAGGAACGCCAGTGAGGAAGTCACGGCAGTCAGGCCACTGGTCGTAGCGGCAGGGGTTATCCATGAGCATCTGCAGGTTGCTTTCTGCAAGCACGAAGATAGCCAAATTGAATACCTTAGTGCCCACACCGGAGCAAATGGGACGGTTGCCGTGATGGCGCTCAGGCTGATAGTTCAGCATAGAGCCGGGCGTATAGTCCATTGGGCCGACGGCATTGCGGATGAAGGGAAGCCATACACTATTGTCGGGCTTGCAAGAACCATTGTACTCCATACCGCGTACTCCTTCGTAGGTCAGTACGTTGGGATACTTGTAGTCCAGTCCGCTGGGATGGAAAGCTCCGTGGAAGTCGACGAAGATGTGATGCTTGGCAGCTTCCTTAGCTACACGCTCGTAGAAGTTGATCATCCACTGGTCTTGACGGTCCATAAAGTCAATCTTTGTGCCCTTGATACCCCATTCCTCGAACTTCTCGAAGAGGTCCATGTGATGCTCGACGGTGAGCCAGGGCAGCCACAGGATGACGCCCACGTTCTTGCTCTTGCCATAGGCGATAATCTCGGGAAGATGCACTTCGGGATTGGTCTTGAAGGGGTCGCGTGTGTTGAGTGCCCAACCTTCGTCAATAAGGATGTAGCCCACGCCGTTGCGGGCAGCAAAATCGATGAAGTACTTATAAGTATCGAGATTGATGCCAGACTTGAAGGTTACGTCTGGTCCGAAGGGAATGCCGTTAAGCCAGTCCCAGCAGGTCTGTCCCACCTTGATCCAATCGGTGTTACCGATAACATTGGCGGGAGCCAGGCGTACGGGCATAACATTCTCTGGCAGTTGTGTGTCGCTCTGAGTGATATACATGTAGCGCCAGGGGAAAGAACGTGTGCCAGCGGTCTTGGCAATATAGTCGGCCTCCTTGAGAATCTTATGGCTGCGGTCGCCCTGGTCTTCGTATTCAATCGGACACTTGGGCTGGATGATTGAGAAAGCATTGCTTCCTTCGCCACAGGACTTAAGGAATACACCGGCATAGTCGAAGAGGTCGAACTCGGAGATGAGAACTTTCTGCTTCTCGCTCATGACGAGAATAGGAAGCTCGCTCATCCTGTCGTCGCTCTTCCATTCGTTGCTGGAAACGACAGAGTAGTTCTCCTCGCAACTGGTCTTGAAACCGCCGGGCTGCTGCAGTACGAGCTTGCCGGGAGTGGTAAGCTGCCATGTGCCGTCCTCACTCATCACCTCGATGTCGCCCTTCAGGGCAGTGATGAAGCGGTAAGCCACGCCGTCGTTATAGACGCGCCATTCTACTTTGTAGTTCCCGCCAAAGGTGAGCGTGAGCAGGGTGTAATTGTTCTCCACCTTGTCGTACTTCAGGGGATGGATGGGCGTGATAGTCTCGTTGACGGTAGTCACTTTTTTGCCCTTGAGAACAGGTTTCTCACCGAGGACGCGGTCGCTGAGGGTCATGCCGATGTGGCACTGCTTGAACAGCTGTTCGCCGTGACTCTCGACATCATAGTATATGCGGTCGGAAACGGTTACCGTTACCTTTGTCTGTCCGTCAGGACTGGTTGCGCTGACTTGTTTCTGCGCGTGGGCGGCAATGCCAGTTAAGAACAGCACCGCCAGGGAAAGAATCTTCTTCATGTGTCAGTCTTAGTTAAGTGTGATGTTTATTTCTTAGGAGTGCTGTCCTTATCGGGCGCTTCAATCTCCAAAAGCTCAACGGTGAAGATGAGGCAGGAGAAGGGAGGTATCTTGCTCTGCTCGCGGTCTTTGTAGGCTAATTCCTGGGGAACGTAGAGCATCCACTTGCTGCCAACGGGCATCATGCAGAGAGCCTCTGTCCAACCGGCAATAACTTGCCCAACGGGGAAAGTAACGGGCTTGCCCCTCTTGTAAGAGCTGTCAAACTCGGTACCGTCGATGAGATGTCCTTCGTAGTTGACCTTTACCTTGTCTTCCTTTTTAGGCATTTCACCTGTGCCCATTGTCAGCACCTTGTACTGCAATCCGCTCGGAGTAACCTTCACGCTGTCCTTCTTGGCGTTAGCCTTGAGGAACTCTTCGCCAGCAATACGGTTGGCACCATACTTCTTCTCCATATTAACTTTGTGGTAATACTCCATCTGCTTCTTGACCAGCGCCTGAGTGCTGTCCATGGGAATGGTAGCATTTTCGCCGGAGAAGCCGTCGCGGAAGCCCTGAACGAAGAGTGCCTTGTTCAGAATATTGGCACTGTCGTTCACTTGCTTGGAGGCATTGGGATAGACCTGTTCCTCCACCTGCTGACGGATTTCGATACCAGCCAAACGAGCCTTCTCACGCTTGTCAGCCACGGTGAGTTCTTTCTGCTCAAAGCCTTTCAGGAAGTCGGCTACGAAGGTTGTGTCGATGCCCATGCGCTGAGCCAAATAACCTTTCAAACCATTGGAATTGGCGCGGCCGAAGTGATAGCTGAAGGTGTCGATGCACACAGTATCGACCACCTCAACAGGCTCTTTGGATTTCTTTTTCTTGCCAGTCTTCTTGGCAGCACTTGCGCCCAACGAAATGCAGGCGCAAAGTGCAAACAGGATAACTTTCTTCATTGCAGATTATTCAATGCCAAGGAGTTCAATCTTGAAGATAAGACAGGAGAAAGGAGAAATCTTGCCTGTATCGCGGTCGCCATAAGCTTGTTCCTGAGGAATGTAAACCATCCAGGTAGAGCCGACGGGCATGTTGGTCAGAGCCTTTGTCCAACCTGGGATAACCTGGTTGCAACGGAACTTGGCGGGTTCGCCACGCTGGTAGCTGCTGTCGAAGATAGTGTCGTTGAGAAGCTTACCCTCATAGTTAACGCTAACTTTGTTGGTATCGGCAGGGATAGCGCCTGTACCTTCGGTGAGAACCTCATAGTAAACACCGTCGCCGAGTTCCTTAATGCCTTCCTTCTTGGCAATCTCAGCCATGTAGTCTTCGCACTGCTTCTTCCAGTCACCGAATTTTTCCTCCATAACTCTTGCCTTGACGGCCTCCATCTTTGCCTGAGCAGTTGCAGAAGCTTCTTCGACAGTCATCAGAGCATTCTTGCCGGTGGTACCAGCAATGAAGCCTGCCATGAAGTTCTTCAGGCTGACAGTGTTTACGCTGTCTTCTCCGAAAATTTCATAGTTGATACCCTTAATCATCTGCTGGCTCACTTGCTGACCAATCTGAATACCAGCATAGTAAGCAGCCTTCTTTTTGTTGTCGCCAGCATTGGCACCTTCGTTCAGACCCTTGATGAACTCATCAATGTAGGTTGTATCGACATTCATACGCTGCGTCAGATACTCCTTCAGACCTTGAGTCTGTGCTATGCCGATAGCGTAGCTCAGTGTATCAACATCATCCTTCAGGTTTGCTTTGGGAGTGCCATTCGTGCAGCTTCCCATGATAGCAGCCAGTACTACGGCTGCAAGAATTGAAAACTTTTTCATGTTTTTTTAAAATTAATTTTAGGTTATTTAGAATTTAAACTTTAATCCTTATTACAATACTTTGATAAGTTCCACGTCGAAGATGAGTGTGCTGAAAGGGGGAATGCTTGCTCCGGCTCCCTGCTCACCGTAAGCCAGCAAGTAAGGAATGGTAAAGCGGAACTTGGCACCTTCCTTCATCAACTGCACGCCTTCTGTCCAGCCTGGGAT
>JAGCNQ010000261.1 GCA_017645845.1 Bacteroidaceae bacterium | reverse complement strand
ATCTTTGCTCCGATAGCGCAGAGTCGTGCTTCAATGTCCTCGTAACCGCGGTCTATCTGTCCGATATTGTCAATGCGGCTGGTACCTTGTGCGCTCATGGTAGCAATAAGCAATGCAATACCGGCACGTATGTCGGGACTTGTCATCCGTCCTGCGTGTAGCTGTCGTTGGTGGTCATGTCCCACTACAACTGCTCTGTGTGGGTCGCAGAGGATAATCTGTGCACCCATGTCGATGAGTTTATCTACGAAGAAAAGTCGGCTTTCAAACATCTTCTGATGGATGAGTACTGAGCCTTTGGCTTGTGTACTAACTACGAGCAAGACACTCAGCAAGTCTGGCGTGAATCCTGGCCAGGGAGCATCGGAGAGAGTCATGAATGAGCCGTCGATAAAGCTTTCTATTTCGTAATGCTCTTGTTTTGGAACGAAGAGGTCTCCTCCGTCCTTCTCGATACGAATGCCCAGACGTCGAAATGTATTGGGAATGATACCCAAATGCTCGGGAGCAACCTTGCGAATGCGAACACCATCTCCCACCATAGCGGCCATTCCTATGAAAGAACCCACCTCAATCATATCGGGCAGGATGGTATGTTCTGTGCCGTGCAGAGAAGTGACGCCCTCGATGGTGAGCAAGTTGCTGCCAATGCCGGAGATGTGTGCTCCCATTGAGCAGAGCATACGGCAAAGTTGTTGGATATATGGTTCGCAGGCAGCATTATAGATGGTTGTAATTCCCTGTGCCAAGACTGCCATCATGATGATATTGGCGGTACCAGTCACAGAGGCTTCGTCCAAAAGCATGTAGGAACCCGTGAGCCTTTCTGCTGTTACGTTGTATATGTGCTGGGCTTCGTCGTAGGTGAAGTGACCGCCTAATTTCTGTATGCCGTGAAAGTGTGTGTCGAGCCTACGTCGGCCTATATGGTCACCGCCGGGCTTTGCTATAACAGCATAACCTCGTCGGGCCAACAGTGGTCCGAGCATCATCACACTGCCGCGCAATTGTCCGCATCGCTGTATGTAGGACTCACTGCAGAGGTATTGGTCGTCGAGACGAATGGCAGAGAAGGTGTAGTCATGTGTATCGTTCTGTATTACCTCTACGCCCATGTCGCGAAGTAGCTGTATCTGATTGCTCACATCGACAATATTGGGGATGTTCTTGATGCGTACAGGCTCATTGGTAAGCAACACGGCGCAAAGTACCTGTAGCGCTTCGTTTTTCGCACCCTGCGGTGTAATCTCACCCTTCAGTCGGTTCCCACCCTCTATAATGAATGATGCCATGAATTACTTCTTTTTTTTACGCTTTTTTCCACATTCGGAGTGTTGTAATGGAGACTCCCCAACAGCCTCGAAGGAAAACTCATCTATATCCAAACTTAATTTGCCGTCGGAATAGCGTTCGATATCCTGTGCTACAAGTGTATTGTCCATCGAGTCGCGGTTCCAGATAAAAAGGTCTTGCTTCATCTGGTTAGCTATACACTCAGTGATGAGCCGGCGCTGTTCTTCGTCTTCCAATGTTTTTGCATAATCCAGCGCTTGCTCCACAAGATAACCATAATGGCGTCGCTTGATGGATTTCATAGGATAAGGTAGGGGAGCAGGGTGCGCCTGTACCTCTTCCCGGGGTACGATGTTTACGGGAAAGTCAATGTCAAGCTTGTAATGAGCGATGCGAGCGAGATGGTTCCAAAGGCGATGTTCTTGGTCTTCCTTGCTGGTTGTAGAAGGGAGCAATCCTGACATAATTTTGACAATTGTGCACGCACAACGCTGGCGCTCTTCGCGGTCTTTTATCTGTATGGCCATATCAACCATCATCTGTATACCGCGACCGTATTCGGGCATTACGAGTTGTTCTCTTTGTGTGTTGTATTGCATCAGAGAAATTAAGAATTAAAAGTTAAGGATTAAGAATTGTTCCACTTCCCGCAAAAGGGGAGCGTGGTGTCCCCGCGACGTATTCTTTCAGGTAGAATGGCTCAAAGTAAGCCACATCCTGTTTCTCTCCGAGGTGCAAAGAACGCTCTGCCAAGGGGGACATCCACTTTGCCAATGGTACAATACCTTCAATAAAGTAAGCATTAGTATGCTGAATGACGCTTTGGCACTTTGTGGAGCCATCACCGAAGAAATAGACAGGATGTTCCTTGAAGTAGGGAAGATAGGTATTATCATCCACGATATCGGCTCCGATAGGGTGAATCTCACGGAGTGCTCGGTCATAAACGGCACTATAGACTTCCATCCTTCGGGCATCTATCATCGGAATAAGCAAAGCATCCTCTGGCAGTTCCTCTTTTCTAAGGAGTACAGGCACACACAGCAGTTTGAGCGTGGGTACACTTAATAATGGTAAATCTCGCCCATAGCAGACACCCTTTGCCAGCGAGACACCTATTCGCAAACCAGTATAACTGCCAGGACCTTCGCTCACTGCTACAGCATCAATGGGGATAGCGTGGGAGTTGGCAAAAGACAGGGCTTCATCCACAAACACACCGCAGACGACTGCATGGTTTGGTCCCTCCAAATCCTCCTTATGGAAGATGAGGCTCCCGTTCTCGCTTAGTGCTACAGAACAGGCTTTCGTACTCGTCTCAATATGCAGGATACAGGCCATAATCTCTAATCCCTAATCTTGAATTCCCCAATCTGTTTTTATTTCGCGCTGCAAAGATACAAAGAAATTAAGAATTAAGAGTTAAGAATTAAGAATTATTTTTCGCAGTATGCTTTCATTACGTTGAAACCGTAGTCGAGGAGAATGGCCGATTCTTTGAATCGGGACGACCTGCTGCGACTGCCCAAAAGCACAAGGTAGAGGGTTGTTCCGTTGCGCTTGGCTGTAGTGGCAAGGCAGCCAGCGGCTTGACGGGTATAGCCTGTCTTAATGCCGATGCAACCTTCGTAGGTGGTGAGCAACTGATTAGTGTTTAAACAGGGTAGGTGACGTCCATCGACCAGCGGGAGGTCTGCCTCCGCAGTACCGACAATCTCTGCAAATGCACTATCGCACATACAGTATCTTGACAGTCTGACGAGGTCGCTCGCACTGCTGTAATTTTCGTTGTTCGGCATTCCATTAGGATTGGCGAAATGTGTGCTGTCCATACCCAGATATTGGGCTTTTTGGTTCATCATGTTGCAGAATGTCAGCGTGTCGCCACCTATATGCTTGGCTATGGCGTATGCCGCATCGTTGTCGCTCACCAGCATCATTTCATAGACGAGGTCGCCCAACCGATAGCCGTCGCCCAGTTTTACACTCGAGTCCTTGGTAATAAAGACATCGTCAGTAATATAAAGAGTATCAGTCATATTCCCATTCTCAAGTGCCAACAGACAAGTCATCATCTTTGTGATAGAAGCAATGAAAAGCTTTCTGTCAGCATTTTTCTGGTTAATGATAAACCCCGTGGAGTCCTCCACCAGCATCCATGCCTCCGCAGAGAGTCCCTCCAGTTGGTCGTAACCAGGAACAGAGTCAAGTCGTACAAAATTTTGGATTGTAGTGTCTATAAGAGCAATTTTCTTCAGACGTTGTTGCTCTGGAGTAAGAGTTTCTTCGCTCCCGCAAGCGAGACAGGAGAGAAGAAACAAAAACATTACATATGTCAGAAAAACAGTTGTCTTTTTCATGTTGCAAAGGTACAAATATACAAGCAAAAAACAAAAGGGAAAATATAAAATAAGTGAAGAAATTTGGCTTTTTGCTCGCATATTCGTAATTTTGCGGCAAAATTGTTTTGCAATTATGATATTATCAATGACTGGATACGGCAAAGCCTCGGCCGAATTCCAGGGAAAGAAGATTACAGCAGAGGTAAAATCACTCAACAGTAAGGCGCTCGACCTATCGACACGTGTGGCTCCTATTTATAGAGAAAAGGAAATGGAGGTACGTGCAATGATAACTCAGAACTTGGAGCGCGGGAAGGTGGAATTCTGCCTTTGGATAGAGCAACAGGAGCAAGCGGATGCCTGTCCCATCAATGGCGAATTGGTGGCTGCTTATTATCGCCAGATGCTGGAAATTTCAAAGAGGTATGATATACCTGAACCAAACGACTATTGGCATACAATAGTGCGTATGCCCGATGTCCTTTCGCGAAATGATGTATTGCAGGAACTCTCTAACGAAGAGTGGATTGTCGCTCGAGGAGTAGTGCAAAAGGCCATAGATCAGCTTGTTGCTTTCCGTCGCCAAGAAGGAGAGGCATTGCAGCAAAAGTTTGAAGAGAAACTGAACAATATTGCTTCTTTACTTGGTAGCATTGAACCTTACGAGAAGTTCCGAGTTGAGAAAATCCGCCAGCGTATTATCGAAGGGTTGGCTGCCATTCCTGATGTTCAGTACGACAAAAATCGTTTGGAGCAGGAGATGATATACTATATTGAGAAGCTTGACATCAACGAGGAGAAGCAGCGCCTTTCCAACCATCTTCAATACTTTCGGAAAACGATGGAAGAGGGACATGGACAAGGGAAAAAGCTCGGTTTCATCGCTCAGGAGATGGGTCGCGAAATAAATACGACTGGCAGCAAGAGCAACTTGGCAGAGATGCAGAACATCGTGGTTAAAATGAAGGACGAGTTGGAGCAGATAAAGGAACAGGTGTTAAATGTGATGTAATAAAATTTTCTCACGCTTTAAGGGAGAAATAAATGTTTGATATTCAATGTCCCAGGGTAAATTATTAATTATTTCTGCTCCTTCGGGGAGCGGGAAAAGCACTATTGTTCATTATCTGATGGATGAACATCCCGAGTTTCGTTTGGCGTTCAGTGTGAGTGCTACAAGCAGGCCGCCTCGAGGTAGGGAACAAGATGGGGTGGATTACTATTTCCTTTCACCAAAGGAATTTCGGCGCCACATAAGAAATGGAGATTTCCTGGAATATGAAGAGGTATATGAAGACCGTTTCTACGGCACCCTTAAGAGTCAGGTGGAAGAGAAACTTGCAGAAGGCAAGAATGTAGTATTCGATGTCGATGTCAAAGGTGGCATTAATATCAAGCGTTATTATGGCGCCAAAGCCTTGAGTATCTTCATACAACCTCCTTCTATTGAGACTTTGCGAGAACGCTTAATAAGTAGAGGAACCGATGAAATGGAGCAAATTGAAGAACGTTTGGCAAAGGCTGAGTATGAAATGTCATTTGCCCCACAATTTGACCACATCATCATTAACGATGACCTCGAGACAGCCAAACAAGAAGCAGTAGCGCTACTTAATGAATTCATAAAACCAGGATACTCTGAATAATCAGACTATTGAGAAAATGAAAAAAGTAACAGGCATCTATGGGGGCAGTTTCAATCCTATTCATGTGGGTCATATTTGCTTAGCGAAAGCGCTTGCTGACAGTGGTCTCGTAGATGAGATGTGGCTTTTGGTTTCACCGCAAAATCCGTTTAAGGCGGATGAGCATCTCCTTGATGATGAGAAGCGGCTGTATCTGACTCGTCTTGCTGCCCGCGATGTTCCTGGTGTGGAGGTATGTGACCGTGAGTTCTCTTTGCCTCGACCTTCTTATATGTATAATACGCTTCAAACTTTAAGTCAGGAGTATCCTGAGCGCGAGTTTGTACTTGTTATTGGAGCCGATAACTGGGTGCGCTTCTCATATTGGTACCACAGCCGAGATATTCTCTCTTCTTACCGCATTATCATCTATCCGCGTCCGGGGTACATCTGTGAGAATTTACCTGAAGGTGTCACGATTGTCGATACACCTCTGATAGATATAAGCAGCACAGAGATACGTAATCGCATCCGCACTCAGTCCGATTATGATGGAGAAGGTCTTCCCCTCGCCGTTTGGCAGGAAATCAAGCGAGAAGGCCTATATCTTTGAGCGGAACAAGCATCCCAACGTGTTTATTATTTTCCTTTTAATGTTTTATAACGCTTTTTTTGTTTGATAAATCGCAAAAAGGATGTAACTTTGCACATTAGAAATAATAAAAGTAGGTAATGAAACCCAATAAAAAGCTTCCTGCAGCTCTTTTGGCTGTTTTATGCTTTCTTTCTCCCATCAGTTTGTCAGCAGAGGAGGAACTTGTCAAGTTCGGTAACTTTGAATCGTGGATAACGCGCAGCATCAAGGAGAGCATGCTTGTTGGCGGTAAGACACAGACACTTTATGAAGTAGGTCCCAAGGGCACGTTCGATGGTGCTCGGGCTTATACCAACCAGGGTGGTTCGCCATGGGCAAATAGTAATGTCTATGCTAAGGTGTGCGGGGTGGTTAAGACCAATGTCAGTGTTTTTCCTGATACTCATCAAGGTGGTCAGTGTGCCAAGCTCTGCACACATGTAGTCAGTTGCAAGGCCATAGGTGTGGTCAATATCAGCGTCCTTGCATCTGGGAGCATCTTCCTTGGCACTCTCATCGAGCCGATTACGAGTTCGACCGACCCTATGAGTAAAATGAATATGGGTATTCCCTACAAGCGCAGGCCCAAAGCCCTGAAGTTCGACTACAAATACTACTCTCCCGGTGGTGAGCGCATTCGTGAGACAGGCTTCAGCCGCCGTCAAAAGGTAAGCGGAAAGGATAAGGGACAGTGCGTATGCCTATTGCAGAAGCGGTGGGAGGATGCCAACGGCAATATTCATGCTCTGAGAGTAGGCACTATGTACCGTGATTTCAGCCAAAACACATCCGATTGGAAGGAGGGACAAGTCTTTCCCATCCACTATGGTGACATCAGTCACGAGAGTTTCTATCAAGATGGAATGGCCTTAATGTCTGGAAACAATGCTTATCAAGCACTCAATAGCAAGGGAAAGTGTGTACCTATTCAGGAAGATGGTTGGGCAGATCCGAACGAACTCCCCACGCACATTATCTTGAAATTTGACAGCAGTTATGGCGGTGCATATATTGGCACTGTTGGCAACACCCTTTGGGTGGATAATGTGAAATTGGTATATTGATGCGGCCGTATTATCTTCTCCAGGAGTCGTTGCTCCGACGCAACCTACAGCTTATCAAGCATGTTGCTGATGCTGCCGATGTGGAGATTATCCTTGCTTTCAAAGCCTTTGCTTTGTGGCGCACCTTTCCCATTTTCCGTGAATTCATAAGTCATACTACGGCCAGCAGCCTTTGTGAGGCGCGTCTCTCGTTGGAGGAGTTTGGTTCTTTGGCACATACTTACAGCCCTGCTTACGAGGAGGATGAGTTCCTGGAGATACTGCATTGCAGCGGTCATGTCACCTTCAATTCCCTCTCACAGTACGAGCGTTTGTTACCCATTTCTTCCCATTTCACCGAGCATTCTGTCTCCTATGGATTTCGTGTTAATCCCGAATACAGCGAAATAGAAACGGAATTGTACAATCCCTGCGCACCTGGTAGTCGTTTCGGCATGCTTGCTGGACAATTGCCGGAGGTGTTGCCTGCAGGAATCGAGGGCTTCCATTGTCATTGTCATTGCGAGAGTCCTGCTTCGGCTTTGCAGCACACATTGGAACATCTCGAGGAGAAGTTCGGCCGCTGGTTCCCGCAATTGAAGTGGCTCAATCTTGGTGGTGGGCATTTGATGACACGCAAAGATTATGATGTTGATCTCCTTATCAGCATCCTGCACGGGTTGCATCGCCGTTATCCCCATTTGCATATCATTCTTGAGCCGGGCAGCGCTTTTGCTTGGCAGACAGGGCCGCTGGTATCTCAAATCGTCGATATTGTCGAAAATCACGGCATACAGACCGCCATCCTAAATATTTCGTTCACCTGTCACATGCCCGATTGTTTGGAAATGCCCTATCAACCTGAAGTGCGCGGTGCCGAGAGTTTGCCTTTCGAAGCCGCTTCTGCTCCTGGTGCGAGGGAACGGAACATTTATCGTTTGGGTGGAAACAGCTGCCTAAGCGGTGATTACATGGGCAGTTGGCGTTTCCCGAAGCCGTTGGAGGTCGGACAAGAGATCATCTTCGAGGATATGATACATTATACTACGGTCAAGACGACAATGTTCAATGGTATCATGCATCCTTCCATTATTCTGGAGCACGAGGATGGTACCCGTGAGACACTTCGCACATACGCGTACGTAGATTATAGAGATAGGATGGATTAGAAGGCTCATTCCGGCCTTTAGGTTTTTTCCTCTCCTATTTAGGGAAAATCCTCGTTTACCTGTTGTTTTATTGCCTTACCTTTGCACTGTGATTCAGAAATAAAAGTGTAAACAGATAAAAACAACAGAGCTATGAAAAAGTTTATTCTCTCCGCAGTATTTATGATGGCAGTCTGGATGGGTGTCAATGCAATGAGTTTTGAACGTGCACAGGCAGAGGCTCTCTATCTGACAGACAAGATGGCCTATGAGCTCAATCTCAACGACCAGCAGTATAACGATGCCTATGAGATCAACTTGGATTATTTCATCAATGTTGATTCTCCTTCTGACCTCTATGGTGTCTATTACAACCATCGTTTGGGCGACCTGCGCTGCATTCTGCACGATTGGCAATTCAGTCTTTTAATGGCTGCCGACTACTTCCTTCGTCCGGTAATATGGCGCGCTGGCGGTTGGTACTTCCCCATTTATGGCTATTACACTCGCGGCTATTTCTACTATAGTCGTCCAAGCGTATGGGTATCCTATTATGGTGGACACAGCCATGCCTATTATCATTCCGGCTTCTATGCCCAGCGTCGTCCTGTCTGGAACGGTGGTCTTCGTGGTCACGACATGCATCGTCCGTCTCCTGGTGTAGGAGGCCGTACAGGAGGTATTCGTCCAAATCGTCCCGGTGGTGGCAGAGGTTATCATTTCGATGTTAATGGTCGTCATGGTGACGGAATGAATTCCGGCGGTGGCAGGAGCAATCCTGGTGGTCACAGCAATCCCGGCGGTGGCAGAAACAATCCTGGCGGTGGCTCCATGAACCCTGGTGGCAATCATAATGGTGGAAATGGCTCTCACCAAACCTCTACGAGGGAAGGCTTTAAGGGTAATTCTTCCCTCTCGGGGGAGATGAGAGGGAACCATCGTGGCAATTCCTTTGATGGCAGCAGTTCCAGAAGAAGTGGATCTTATTCTTCTCCTTCTGTGGGCAGTCAAAGAGGTTCTTCAGGTTCCAGCTTCGGCGGCAGTACCCGTAGTGGAGGCGGCAGTTTCAGTGGCAGCAGTCGCAGTGGTGAAGGTAGCTTCGGTGGCGGTCATAGCGGTGGTAGCCGTGGAGGAGGTTTCGGTGGCGGTCATAGCGGTGGTAGCCGTGGAGGAGGTTTCAGTGGCGGTCATGGTGGCGGTAGCCGTGGAGGCCGCAGATAAAAAATCCCTTCTCTCCTGAAGAGGGGGGGAGACATCTAATTTTTATTGCTACGCACAGGAATTTTTTATTCTCTGCGCAGCAATAATTTTTTCTCCGCAGAGGGAAAAATGCTGATAAGTAGCCTGTTAGTACCTCGCAGTTATATAATCGGAGTTATATCGGACCTGACTACACTTAACCCAGGGCAACGCCCTGGGTTAAGTGCTTGTCGGTCTCGAGGAATCTACGATGTTATCTGAAGATTATCTTACGACCATTCCTGATGTAAAGTCCCCGAGGTAAATTCCCTTTTAGCCATTTGCCATTTGCCCTTTGCCTATTTACGATGCGACCCTGAAGGTCATAGACCGGATTGTCCATCATCAACTGTCCATTATCAATTGATTGGATTCCATCGTCAGTATCGAGATACTTTTCTGCAGCATTCAGGACATAATTGTCATAGAAGTCTTCCTTGTTCACCTTGTGGATGAATGCCACCAGACGGCGGGCTGTTCCACCGAATCCAGCTTTCTCGACCATCGGATAGGTGACGCTATACGAACCATTGGCTTCTGTGCTGAGCAAATCGCCAAGGGCTTCAGTTGTGAAGTAGTGCAGGATTACGCCATTGTGGCGGAACACATCCTTCAGGTCGCTGGGGGCATCTGCATCGTCCATGCCTAACTGGGGATATTTCTCCGTGGATATACCGTCTTCTACCAGGTAGCATGAAAGATAGAGCGGTTTGTCCACCAAATCGCGGGCCACTCGGCCGCTGACCATCACATAGCCGTCAGCGTTTTCTATGTTCACCTCTGCCATTGCCGGCATATCGGCAGCCAGTTGCAAAGCCTGATTGTATGGTTCTGGCGACATATCCATATCCCTAATGCCCAGTATGATTTTGTTTTTCCCTTCTAGAATGGCACGGTTGAACATGATAGCGGGGTTGTATTCATTCTCGTAGCCGCCAAAGACGTATAGGATTTCTCGGTCGGGTTGGGTCGTGAACTTATCCTCCACAAAGCCTGAATGGTGCGCCACATAGACATAGTTGCCCTGATATTCCTCCAATGCCTTCTCGAGGAAGTAGGCCATCTGTGGACAATTAATGCATCGCTGGCTGGTAAACTCCTCGATGAGGGGAGTACGTATAAAGTTGTCGTACGTGACGTAAAGTGGAGTGGTTCCTGGGCGTCCTGGTTGTGCCTGCTGTCCGTTTATTTT
>JAGCNQ010000026.1 GCA_017645845.1 Bacteroidaceae bacterium | reverse complement strand
TGCAGTATCGGCTCAGAATAACAAATCTCTACCTTCACGTTTGGCAGAGAAGAACATCTTCAACCACTTGGATGTAGGTGTGAACGTCGGGACCTTGGGCATTGGAGTCGATGTGGCTGTACCCGTCGGCGATTATGTACGCATTCGTACTGGCTATAACTACATGCCACGCTTCACCATTCACTCCAATTTCAACATCGAGACAAGCACTGGAGGTAGCATTACCAATTATATCAATAAAATAAACAATATTGATATAGACAAAAAGATGGAAGAGCTGAAGATTGACATCGATCAGCCTGAGTTTAAAGTTTATAAAGATGCTTTTAACCAATTCCGTGATTTGGAACCAAAAGACTATGTGACAATGGGGATGCGCCCCAATCTGCACCAGTTCAAATTTTTGGTAGATATCTTGCCCTTCAAGAATAACAAGCACTGGAACTTTACGGCAGGTTTCTTCGTTGGTCCTTCCACTGTAGGTGATGCCTGCAACATGGAAAAAGAAACAAAACTGCTGCAAGCTATCAATACATACAATTTATTTTATATTGATTATCTTTCTAATGGAAGGAATTTTGCTGGGCATGGAGAGATTGACAAATTGACGGAAATCTTCACTGAGAATGGTGTCGCAGGCTTCCCTCTTGGAAAATTCAGCGATGGAGACATTGCCATGATGGTACCGAACGAGGATGCCACAGCTCGTGCCGAGATGGAGGTAAGCAAGGTTCGTCCGTATATTGGTTTGGGCTATAACACACATCTTTCGCGCGACCGCAAATGGAACCTAAACGTCGATGCAGGTATCATGTTCCTATGTGGGAAGCCAAGCGTCTATGTAGATAATGTTTATAAAATTGACGTGAGCCCCTTAAAAGGAGACTTTGATGAGAACTGGATTTACCAATACGAGAGTGGTATGGGCTTCAACCCGGACGGTGATTACTACGGAGACATTGTACGTCCCAACGCGAACTACGACTACGAAAATCCTGATGCCCAGCCTCTCTTCATCGTTGACAAGCCTTTGTCGCACGTCGATTTAGTTCATGATTTGCATGACATCAATGGAAAGGTAGGCAATATGGTGAATACCATCTCCAAGTTCAAGGTATATCCAAACGTATCGGTAACCGTTTCTTATCGGATATTCTAAGGGTAGTCTGCCTACCTAAATATCTCCCCTCTTAGGGAAAGTTTTAAGAACAGACATAAAAAAGCCCCTCTCTTGTAGGAGAGGGGTTGAATTTAGAAGTAGCTTTTTCTTATTAGCATGCCAACTCAGAACCAGCCTTAAACTTAACCACCTTCTTAGCGGGGATAGTGATGGCCTTCTTAGTTGCGGGGTTGATACCCTTGCGTGCGCCACGCTTTGTTACAGCGAATGTGCCAAAGCCTACCAAAGCGACTTTATCACCCTTCTTTACTGCTGCCTTGATAGCGTCCAGAGTTGCATCCAGAGCCTTCTTTGCGTCAACTTTACTCATGCCAGCGCCCTCAGCGATCTTGGCTACTAATTCAGTTTTGTTCATAAAATAATAGTTAAGTTGTTTGTAATTAGGTTATTTGTAATTATCGTAATAATTGATATTTGCATACAAATTTAGGTAAACTTGGCCGAATGACAAAGCTTTTACACAAAAAAATGCAATAATTCGTGAAAAAACTTTAGATAAAGGCCATTTTCCCCAATTTCTACGCCTATTTTTCGTACCTTTGCACCGCAAAACGACACATTTTGGCATTTCACAATGAACACGATACCTACCATTACAAAAAATCTGCTCATCATCAATGTGCTGTGCTTCTTCGCGAGACTTGCTTTTGCCTCGCACGGCATTGATTTTGACGAACTGTTCGGCCTGCATTTCTTCCTGGCCAGTCACTTCCAACCCTGGCAGCTTTTCACCTATATGTTCATGCATGCGAGCTGGCAACATCTCTTTTTCAATATGTTTGCCGTGTGGATGTTCGGCCGCATCATGGAGCAGACAATGGGTCAAGGTCGCTTCCTCTTCTATTACCTTACCTGCGGTCTCGGTGCGGGACTGGCCCAGGAACTGGTACAGCTGATACAGTACTGGTACTTCGGATTTGGCAATTACGATGAGGTTCCACTCAACGGTGCTGTCATCTCCATGGCTGACCTCCTGAATCGTTGGAACACAGTTGGCGCCTCGGGTGCCGTCTATGGCATACTGCTTTCCTTCGGTATGACGTACCCCAATGAGCGCATGTTCATTTTCCCCCTGCCTGTACCCATCAGGGCCAAATACTTCGTCATGGGTTATGCCGTCATCGAACTGCTCTCTGCTATGTCTCAGAATGGCGATGGCGTAGCACACATGGCTCATCTGGGCGGCATGCTCGTAGGTTTCCTGCTGCTTCTGTACTGGCGTGGCGGGAACGGAGGTAACAAACATGGCGGCTATAGAAACTACGGACGCAGCAGCAGTGACTCATGGAACAACTTCCGCAGCTGGTTTTCTTCTTTGTTCAAAAAGAAAGAGCCGCACATCGACGTCACTTATGGCGGACGCTACGACCAAGAAGCAGCTTATCGCCAGCAGAAGAAACAGGACGAGGAAGAACTCAACCGCATTCTGGATAAAGTAAAGAAGAACGGCTACGAGGGTCTTACCAGCGAAGAGAAGAAACGACTCTTCGATATTAGTAGGAAATGAAAAAATATTTGAAACGCTTCTCTGTCAGTCTCTTTCTGGGCGCCAATCTGTGCACCATATTATTATTGTGGCTGAGCGTGGCCCTGACCTTTGTTTCGCCAGAGTTCATTCCACGTCTATCGCTTCTGACATTGGCATTCCCCATCTTCCTCCTTGTCGATGTACTTTTCATCGTGTTCTGGCTGCTTTTCTATGCACGTCTGGCTTGGGTACCCATCGTAGGGGCGCTCCTGGTGGGTGGCTATATCCTCGACTATTGTCCTTTGCACTTTAGCGACAGCAACAACGACAGAGCCGACAGCACCCTCACCATCATCTCCTTCAATGTCGGATACATGAAGAACGACGAGCAGCGTGCCGAGTTAATCCGATTTATCAACACAGCCGATGCAGACATCGTCTGCTTGCAGGAAATTAACAAAAGATTCCTTACCGACCATAAAGCCTGGCTCGACTCCACATCCTACCATACATTGCAGAGCGGCAGCATAGCTTTCCTCTCGCGCCATCCCTTCCTTAGCGACACCATACACATCGACTACCCCACCCGCAGCAATCACAGCATAGCATGCTGGGTAGATTGCTACGGTGACAGCCTGCTTCTCGTCAATAACCATTTGGAGAGCAACCACCTGAGTCCGGAGGAGAAAGACGATTATACCCATGCCATCAAGGAGCCGGACCGCGAGGCTATCAAAAACAGCTCACACCTACTCGTGAGCAAACTGAGCGAAGCTGCCGCCTACCGTGGAGCACAGACCGACAGCATCTGTTCCTTCATCGACCGTTATGCCGGTCATGCCGTCATTGCTTGCGGCGACCTCAACGAAACTCCAATATCCTATACATACCAACGACTCGCGAATCGTCTCAACTCTGCCTATCGTCAGGCAGGCCATGGTCCGGGTTTCACCTATTCCCGACGTTCCTTCCCTGTGCGCATCGATCACCTCTTTTTTTCTTCCCATTGGACATGCACCTCGTGCCGCGTAGATAGGGCTGTTTCTTCCTCCGACCACTACCCTCTCATCGTTCGTTTGAGCAAAAAAGTTCGTTAATCCGTCTTTTTTACATAAAAATTCTTCCATTTCCTCTTTGTTTCAAGGAAAAAAGCGTATCTTTGCACGCTATTATGCCGAAAAAGGAAAAAATATAAACAAAACATTAAATAAATTTACTCAAAATTACAATGCAAAACAAAGGATTTGTAAAGTTTTTCGCGCTCCTGCTTACACTGGTGTGCCTCTTCTATCTGAGCTTCTCTTTCGTGACCAATCACTATGAGAGCAAAGCCGAGGCACTTGCACAGACTGAAGGTCAGGACGTAGCAGACCGCTATCTGGACTCTCTGCAAAACAACAAGGTCTATTTCAATGTATGGACATTGAAGGAATGCCGCGAGATGGGCATTGGCCTGGGTTTGGACCTGAAAGGCGGTATGAACGTTATTCTGGAGGTAAGTGTACCTGACGTTATCAAGGCCCTGGCCGACCATAAAGAGGAGACTGACGAGAACTTCCGCAAGGCCGTCGAGCAGGCGACCAGCGAGGCTGCCAACAGCCAAAATGACTTTATTACCTTATTTATTAAAGACTACAAAGCTTTAGCCCCCGACAAGGCTTTGGCAGAACTCTTCGCAACTCAGCAGTTGCGCGATAAGGTAACAACCAAGAGTACCGACAAGGAAGTCGAGAGTGTGCTCCGCTCTGAAGTAAAGAGTGCCATCGACAACTCCTACAACGTGCTCCGTACCCGTATCGACCGTTTCGGCGTCGTACAGCCTAACATCCAGACCCTCGAAGGTCAGGAAGGCCGTATCATGGTG
This sequence comes from Bacteroidaceae bacterium, assembly GCA_017645845.1. Taxonomy (GTDB): domain Bacteria; phylum Bacteroidota; class Bacteroidia; order Bacteroidales; family Bacteroidaceae; genus Physcousia. The sequence goes on along the minus strand of JAGCNQ010000026.1, from coordinate 10,854 downwards.
GAAATGCCTGGTGTGAAGGAACCCGAGCGCGTGCGTAAGCTGCTGCAGGGCAGTGCCAACTTGGAATTCTGGGAGACCTACAACACACAGGAGGTTACTCCCTTCATGGTAACTCTCGACTCCAAACTTGCTGCCGTGCTGAGCGGCATCCAGGAAGAAGCTCCTGCTGACAGTACAGAAGCAGTAGCTCATACCGACGAGCTTGTCAACGAAACTGCTGCCGACACCACCAAGGCTGCCGCCGACCTCGCTTCTGCTGTAGCAGAGAACACCGATGTGGAAACGACTGGTGTTTCAAATGCTGACATCGAAAAGGCTCACAAGCAGCATCCTCTGCTGAGCCGTCTGCAGCTTGCTCCGGGCAATTACGGAGGCTGCATAGTAGGTTATGCCAACAAGCGCGACATGGCTGCCATCGACGAACTCCTCGCTTCTCCCGAAGCTAAGGAAGTGCTTCCCTCTGACCTTCGCCTCAAATGGGGCGTAAAGGGTATGGGCGAAGGTGCCGGCGCTAATGTCTATGAACTTTATGCTATCAAGGTGACCGAACGCAACGGCCGCGCTCCTCTCGAGGGTGATGTTGTGACCGATGCCAGCGATTCCTTCGACCAGAGGGGACTTCCTTGCGTCAGCATGAAGATGAACGTGGATGGTGCACGCCGCTGGGCAGCCCTCACAAAGGCTAACCTCAAGCGCTGCGTTGCCATCGTTCTGGACGACAATGTATATAGTGCTCCCACTGTACAGAGCGAGATTACTGGCGGTAACTCCGAAATCACCGGTCACTTCACCGCCGAGGACACCCGCGACCTGGCCAACGTGCTCAAGTCCGGTAAGATGCCCGCTCCCGCCAAGATTGTGAGCGAGGAAATCGTAGGTCCCTCTCTCGGTGCCGAGTCCATCCGTCAGGGTATCTGGAGCTGCGTCATTGCCTTCGTTATCCTCATGATCTACATGATCACGATGTACGGCATCATTCCGGGTATGGTAGCCAACTGCGCCCTCATCCTCAACCTCTTCTTCACCATCGGTATTCTGACCAGCTTCCAGGCTGCACTCACCATGAGCGGTATCGCAGGTATGGTGCTGTCGCTGGGTATGGCCGTCGATGCCAACGTGCTCATCTACGAGCGCACGAAGGAAGAGATGAAGGCCGGCAAGAAGGTACGCGAGGCACTTGCTGCAGGTTACAGCAACGCCTTCAGCGCCATCTTCGACTCCAACCTGACATCTGTCATCACCGCCATCATCCTCTACTACTTCGGTACAGGACCTATCCGCGGCTTCGCCACCACGTTGCTCATCGGTATCTGCGTCAGCTTCTTCACCGCAGTCTTCCTGACCCGCGTCGTTTACACGCAGGTTATGGAGAAGGACAAGTGGCTTGGCCTGACCTTCCGTACAGCCATTGGTGACAAGATTTCGTTCCAGAACCCCTCCTTCAAGTTCATGAACGCCTACAAGAAGAGCTTCACCATCTTCGGCACTTTGGCAATCATCAGTATTGCCTTCATGCTGACACGTGGTTTCAGTAAGAGTATCGACTTCACTGGCGGTCGCAACTTCGTGGTAATGTTCGAGAACGACGTACAGCCCGAGACCGTTCGCGGACTGCTGGCTGAGGCCTTCCCCGAGAGCAACACCAGCGCCATCGCACTGGGTACCGAGGGCAAGACCATCCGTATCTCCACCAACTACCGCATCGAAGAGGATGCCATCGAGGTGGATAGCGAAATCGAAGAAAAGCTCTTCGAGACCCTCAAGGGCGGCAATCTGCTGGCAGCAGACCTCACCCTCGAGAACTTCATCAACCGCGACGAACGCGCCGGCGGCTCCATCATCAGCAGCCAGAAGGTAGGACCTTCCATTGCTGAGGACATCACCCGCAATGCTATTATCAGCGTCATCCTGGCCTTCATCGCTATCTTCCTTTATATCTTCATCCGCTTCCGCAACCTGTCATTCTCCATCGGTGCCATCGCCGCACTTATCGTGGACATCATCCTCATCTTGGGTATGTACAGTATCTGCTGGGGCTGGATGCCCTTCTCCCTCGAGATTGACCAGACGTTCATCGGTGCCGTGCTGACCGCTATCGGTTACTCCATCAACGACAAGGTGGTTGTCTTCGACCGTATCCGTGAGTTCCTCCACCTGCATCCGAAGCGCGACAAGTTGGAGCTCTTCAATACGTCATTGAACAGCACCTTGAACCGTACCATCAACACCTCTGTCTCCACGTTCATCGTATTGGCAGTTATCTTCTGCCTCGGCGGTGCCAGCATCCGCAGCTTCGCCTTCGCAATGATTTTGGGTGTTGTATTCGGTACGCTCTCGTCCATCTTCGTAGCAGCTCCCACAGCTTACCTCACCCGAGGCAAGAGCATCGACGAGGACAGCGAGAAGAAGAAGTAAGAAAACTTGCTTTTACCTTTTAAATATTGTGAGCCGCAGCACTGCCAGTCAGTGTTGCGGTTTTTTCTTGCTACTTAATCCTCCATGAGAAGGAACACTTAAGTACTATAAGAGGAATACGTTGCGGCAGGAACAAGGATACTTACCCTCAAGGGAAAGGATAGTATCGCGAAGGGGGAAGAATAGTATTGCAAAGGGGAAAGGATAGTGTTGCGAAAGGGAAAGGATAGTATCGTATCGGAATTAGGGCGGGCGCCCGCATATATTGGGGCGCCTGCCCTTACATCTGCGACCGCCCGCCCTGATATGTCCGAGCGTGCGCCCTAAACCGATTTTTATTCTGCCTGAGTATCCCCATTAGGGAAGTAGAACCAGCGACGGCTTTCGCGGACTTTCCGCAGGCGTGGGCAATCGCCCCTGCAAAGGCTATCGAGATAACTCTTGGCTGAATCGCGCTTCAGCCCGCTAAATATCATAAATTCAGGAATAGTTACGTAGCCCATTTTCATGCATCGTTGCAATGCCTCGTCCATCGCTTTCTTATCATACATCTGGCCATTGCCAACAGGAGCCTGGCTCTTGCGGTAGCCCTCTCTGTTGCGACTACCCTCTATTACGAGTTCTTTGGACGGGATAAACTCAACTCCGGCATACATGATATCCCTCCCATGAATGGTCTTGGGATCGGTATGTTCGCCCAACAACTTCAGCTTGGGTGCGAACGAGCCAAGTGGTGTCTCCACACGATAACCATATGATAACCAAAGCCCGACGACTTCCATCACCACATCGAACACCATCTTCATCTCTCCTGAGCGCAGGTTCCGATACTTATTACAGAAAGCCTCCAACTCCTTGAAGCTTTTCTTGCGGCCTTTTGCCGGACGCACGTAGAGCAACGGTTTTCCATCCTCACCTTTTGTGGGGCGCGGATGAATCTCAAATTCTATTCCGTTTGTCTTGCGAGGCATATTCTCCTATTTGTTTTATTATGTGTCTTTCCTATTCCAAACGACCTGTTACGCGGAGATATTCGGTCTCGTAGATTTTCAGCTGGGTCTGTGCCTCGATAAGGTTGCTGCGTGCCTGCTGCCACTGGGACTGGGCATCCAGCAAGTCAGTCATGGTACACATCTGGTTGTCATATTTCTGACGCATCACACGCAGGTTCTCGTCAGCCTGCTGCCTGCCGACCGTTGCAGTCTCGACCATTCGCTGACCGTCGGTGACATTCTGAACAGCCCTGCGCACCTCGACGCGCATGCTGCGCTCCATTTGCTCCAATTGCAATTGCGAGTCATTGAGATTAAGTTTCGCTTTCTTCACCTTCTTCAGTTCAGCCCCCCAATGGAAGAGCGGCACACTAACCGACAACAAAGCTATGGGGCTGCCGCCGCTGAAGGTGTGTTCTATGCCCAGCCTCCTGCCGTCGAGCAGCGTCAGACCACCCTTCAGTTTCAGATTGTCATAATGTGAATACCTACCCACCAGTGCTACTGTCGGCAGATAGTTGGAACGCTCCTTCTTCACCAGCACCTCACCGGCTTTCACCTGTTGCTGAAGCAGAAGCAGGTCGGGACGGGAGGAAAAGTCCTCGCTGAGACCAGATAATTGTGAATTGTCAATTGCGAATTGTGAATTAAAAACGGTGTCGGTAGGGATGATGGTTTGTTCGAAATCGCTCCCAATTATATTTGCCAGAGCCAGTCCGCAGAGCTGTTCGCCATTGCGGGCTTTCTGCAGCTGATAGCTGATTTCGTTCTGCTTGGTAGTGACGCGCAGCAGGTCGTTTTCAGTAGCCATCTGGACATCGACACCGAGCTTCACCTGGTCGTAGAGTCCCTGCATCTGCCGAGCGTATGCTTCGAGCATCTGCACCTTCGAACGCACGGAGATGAGCGTATAGTAGGCATTATCGACATCGGCAATGACCTGCATGCGCGCCTTGCGCTGCTGTTCCTCGCTGACGCTCTGGCCGATGCGTGCCAGGCGGTTGGCGGCTGTCAGCTGCCCACCGACATAGAGTGGCAGCGTGACATTGATACCAGCCAGGTATGTGCCACGTGTCTGTAACGACATCCCTATCACATCCTGGTCTGTCATCTGAACCATCGTAAAGGAACCATCGACCTTTGGCAGATACTGGGCAAAGGCAATCTGGCGATCCAGCTTCGCTTTCTCAACTGCATTGTCCGCCGTCTTGATTTTCTCATTGTATTCAAGAGCAAGACGACGGCAGTCCTGGAGACTCAGGTGCCTCGCTCCCTCCTGTGAAGGGAGGGAAGACATATTCTGAGCAAACACTGGGGTGATGACAAAAGCAAAGAGATATAATATGAATGATTTCTTCATCGTTTATTCGAATTTAAGAAGGCTTATTTTTTTACTTTGAAGATGGTGGAATAGATGATGGGCAGGAATACCAGGATGATGAGTGTTCCCATAGCCAGACCGGACATGATGCAGACCGCCATTGAACCGTACATCGGGTCGGGAACCAAAGGAGCCATACCCAGAATGGTGGTCAGCGAAGCCATGATAACAGGGCTTGTGCGGCTGACCGTAGCATTCACAACGGCATCATAGGCTGGGAGTTTCTCTTCTTTGCGTAACCGGTTGATTTCATCGATAAGCACAATGCCGTTCTTAATCATCATGCCGACGAGTCCCATTGCACCGAGAATGGCAATAAAGGTGAACGGCATACCTATGAGAAGCAGCGCCGGCACGATGCCGACAAGGATAAACGGCAGACAGAACACCACAATGAGCACCTGCTTCCAACTGTTGAAAAGCAAGAGCATAATGATGAGTATGAACAGGAATGCGAGGGGGAAGAGGCTTATAATCGAACCGGCAGCATTGCCCGAACTGCTTCCTTCTCCTTCCCATGACATAGAGTAGCCCACTGGCAAATCAATGGACTCAACAGCCTTCTTGATATCAGCCACCACTTTCTTCGGTGTGGCATCGTCAAGGTCTGGATTCGGGTCGCATTCTGCCTCAATGGTACGCTGTCCGTTACGGCGGTATATGTAGTCCTCCTCCCACTCCAAGTGAATATCGCTGTTAACAGTACTCAGCGGGATACTGTTGGTCAGCCGGTTTTCCAACTCCTCCACAGTAGTAATACCCATTAGCAGCCTCTTGAAGTCATCTGGTTTGACGTGGAGATTCAGCGTACTCCACACGGGAATGGTGGAGATGTTCTGAATCTTCGAACCATCTTCGTTGCGCACCTGCATTTGGACAATGATTTTCTTGTCCTGGTCACTGATGATGCCAACGGGCAGTCCGTCGGTAGCCGCAAGCAGCGCGTTTGCCACGTCAGCACGGTTCAGTCCGCTGCGCAAGGCATCGGTTTGGATATAGTTTGTCACTATCGACTTGCCTTTAGGCTGCCAGTTGTTCTGGACAGAGTAGGCATCTGCGTATTTCGATTTACGCATGAGAGCCTCGGCCTGATGCGCCAGAGTACGCAACACTTCGGGATCAGGTCCCTGGAAAACCACCTCAACGGTGTGGGTGGTACTGATACTGAAGTTATAGTTGCGGAAACGGATGTAGGCATCGGGATAGGCGGCACGCAGCTGTGGGCGAATTTCCTTGATAGCAGCCTTCATGGTCTTGAAGTCCTTGCAGTCAATAATCATCTCACCATAGTGGTTGCCGCCACTGTTCATCGGTCGCACGAAGCTGTAGCGTGTAGGCGATGAACCCATTGCTGCCGTCACACGGTCTATCTTCGGATTCTTCAGTAACGTATCGGTTATCTTCAAGAGGTCTTCACGCACACGGTCGGGACTGGTCTGATCGGGCAGATAGTATTCCACCACAAACTGACCATAGTCGAAGTCAGGGAAGAACACCTGCTTCACCTTTGTGAACCCGAAACCGCAGATGACCAACAGCACTACCATAACGCCAATCGTGGCATACCGGAAGTCAATGAGCTTGCCTATCAGCCTGCGGATGAAAGCTTGCATCTTCGTGTCCTTCATCTCGCCATCGCCTGCCTGCTTTTGGGACCGCAAAGGCATCCATGCCACCACACAGGACGGCACCTGCACCATCGCCATTACCCATGAAGCCAAAAGCGAGATGCAAAGCACGAGGAACAGGTCGCGGCAGTACTCTCCTGCCGTGCTGGGAGAAATATAGGTGGGAAGGAAAGTCAATACGGCAATCACTGTAGCACCCAGCATGGGCAATGCAGTGTTGTTGACAATGTTGTAAAGGTACGATTTAGGGCCAAGGCCCCGTTTCCGGTCTACAAGTATGCCGTCCATCACCACGATGGCATTATCCACCAGCATACCCATTGCCACAATGAATGCTCCGAGCGAGATACGCTGGAGGGTGCTGCCAGCCATGAGCAGGATGGGGAACGACACAAAGATGGCGAGCACCAGGCTAGTACCGATAATCATGCCGCCACGGAAGCCGTATGTGAACATCAGCACGATAATCACGATGAGCACTGATTCCAGAAGGTTAATGAGGAAACCATTGACGGCATTCGTCACCTGATCGGCCTGGAAGAATATCTTGTCTGTCTCGAAACCTACAGGCACACGCTCCATAACTCCAGCCAGTTTCTTATCAACTTCCTTACCGACATCGGGGACAATCGCATCGTCACTCAGTGTGATGCAGATACCCAGCGAAGGCTTTCCATTAACAAAGAAACCCTTCGTCTGCGGCTCCTTGTAGCTGCGCTCAACGGTGGCAATATCCCCGAGGCGAATCAGCTTGCCGCCTGCAGAGCGGATATGCAGGTCGGCAATGTCCTTTTCATCTTCCAGTTCGTTGTTCACACGAAGCTGAAGCCGATCGTCACCATTCTCATAGTTACCGGCATTCACCGTCTTGCCGGCATTCTGCAGGCCTAACATCACTTGTGTCGGTATCATACCCGAGCGCGCCAGTTTTTCCTTGTCGATGATGATGTTGATGACTTCCGAACGTGTGCCGATGATGTTGATGCGCTTCACACCCTTCACCGTCAGCAGTTCACGGCGCACCAACTTGGCATACTTCTCCAGTTCTGCATAGCTGTACCCGTCGCCCATAAAGGCATAGAACAAGCCATAGACGTCCAGCATGTCGTCCACTACGATAGGCGCATAGCAGCCCGAAGGCAGTTTAGACTGGACATCATTGGCCTTACGGCGCAGTTGATCGAAGTGCTGTTCCATTTCCGACATCTTCACTTTGTCCAGGAACTTCACACCTATAACAGCCATACCAGGACGGCATTCCGAATTCAGTTCCTTTACGTCGGCCAGCGTACGCAGTTCATCTTCCATTACCTGCACAGCCTCCAACTCCACTTCATGCGCCGTAGCACCAGGATAAACCAGCACCACAGAAGCCTGCTTGATAGCTACAGCGGGGTCTTCCAACTTTGGCATTTTGATGTAACTGAATACACCCATAAAGAGGATTCCCACAACAAAACTCCAGAATATAATCGGTCGCTTGACGAAAAATTCTGTCAGTGCTCTTGCATTCATAACATAAACCTTAATTGCGAATTATGAATTGTGCATTATGGATCACAAAAGGTCTCCTACATTGGAACTCTGCTGGGTAACAATCTTCACCTTGTCGCCTTCGTGGAGTGCCTTCACACCAGCTTTCACCACGCGGTCAGTAACAGAAATGCCACTCTCCACAACGGCCATGCCCTCGGAATCAACGCGACTGGTTGTGATGGCATGACGCTTCACGATGTCTCCCTGTTCTACAACCCATACGTAGGTCTTTCCGCCATCTTCAAAAATGGCATGGGCAGGAATCGACAGACCTCTGACAGCCACATCGCCACCCATCTCAATATAAACATTGACATTCACACCGGCACTGAGACGTCCGTCAATTGCATACTTCACCGTGAAGAGCTGGTTGGCATCCGCCTTCGCAAGCACACCTGTCTTATGCAACTCATAACGCTCACCGGCTGCTATGCAATATGCCTCTGAAGACTGACTCAAATGACGATATACCTCTGCCGGAATGTTCACTTCCACCTCCATCTTGCGCGTATCAACAAGGTCCATCACGGGCATTCCCGCACTGACCATCTCCGATGGCTCGAAGTTCAGTTTCTGGATGGTACCGTCAACAGGAGCCCTCAATTGTGTATAGCTCAACTGGTTCTTGGCATTCTGCAATTTGATGCCCAGCTGTTCCAATCCACTCGTTGCCTTCTCGAAGTCATTGCCTGGAAGACTGTTGGCCTCATGCAACTTACGCAGCCTCTCCACCTCGTTCTTCAACTGGTCATACTGCGTTTGTGCAGCATCCACCTGCAACTGGTAGTCCTTCGTGTCGAGTGTTGCAACCAATTGTCCGCGTCTCACCATCGAACCTTCTTTCACCAATATACGCATGATTTGTCCTGCTGTTCGGAAACTCAGGCTTACGGTACTGTTCTCCTTTACCACACCGGTAAAGTTCTTCACAGCCGACTCCTGACGGTTCAAGGGTGTCACCGTCATCACAGTGCGCACCTTAACCTCATTTTCTTTTTTGTCGCTTTTGCTACATGCTGCCAGCAAACTTGCTGCTGCCAGCGTCAAAACAAAAAATCTGATGGTTTTCATGTTTATATAATTGTTATTCTTACTTTTCTACGAACGCCTTGATGTGGTCGATGAGGTAAAACTCATGGCTACCAGCATTGGCGATACTAGGAGCACATGAAATCTCTGTTTTTGCATTGTTCTATTATTATTTTAATGCAATTAGAATTCATTCCTCGAGACAATCTTTTTCATGTTCCTATGTGATTAATGTTGCAAAGGTACACATTATATTTATATAATAGTACTATTCCAACGTTAAATTTGCAAGAAACCAATTAAAAAGCCCATTCAGGGCATTAAAAGCACACCTTGGTACGAAAGCATCCTTACACTTGAGCACATATAAGAAAAAGATAATAAGCGAAGAAATTGTTTAATCATAAATATTTCGTACCTTTGCAGCCATGAAATATACTGATAACAACACAAGACAATGAGTCCAAACGAACTCAACGAGCTGATGAAGCAAACGGTTGGCCATCTCTCGAAACCCGATGCCATGTATGGCCTTTTCTATGAAATGGGTGACGGCAACCCACTACCTTCAGCACCGGCTCTTGCCGAGATTATCGACCTCTGCCGAGCCATTCTTTTCCCTGGTTTCTACGGAAAATCCACATTAAGTAGCAAGACACTATCCTATCACATCGGCGTCAGCTTGGACCGTCTCTGCCATCTGCTCACACAGCAGGTAATAGCAGGACTGTGTTCCCAAAAGAATAAGGGACAAGGAGCAGGGAACAGAGAGCAATGTGAACTGGTTGAAAAAGCGCAGGCAATTGTGGCTGAGTTCATCACACGTCTGCCGGAATTGCGCCGCATCCTCGCCACCGATGTCGAGGCTGCATACACTGGCGACCCTGCTGCCGAATCCTACGGCGAGATTATCAGCTGCTATCCTGTCATTAAGGCTGTAACACACTATCGTATCGCCCATGAACTGCTGCTACTGGGTGTGCCCCTCATCCCGCGTTTCTTCACGGAGATGGCTCACAGCGTGACAGGCATCGACATCCACCCAGGCGCAAAGATAGGACACCACTTCACCATCGACCACGGGACGGGTGTTGTCATCGGTGCCACCTGCATCATCGGCAACTACGTGAAGCTCTATCAGGGCGTCACACTCGGAGCGAAGAGTTTCCCACTCGACGAAGACGGCAACCCCATCAAGGGTATCGCCCGCCACCCCATCCTCGAAGACAACGTCATCGTCTATAGTAACGCCACCGTGCTGGGACGTATCACACTGGCGAAAGGCACCGTCATAGGAGGCAATGTCTGGGTAACGGAGAGCACAGAGCCCGGCGAACAACTGTTACAGGCCAAGAAACGCAAGAGTCATGTGGTTCGTCCAGAAGACTGGGGAGGGCTGTAGGCAATTCATAGTTCATAGTTCATAGTTCATAGTTCATAATTCATAGTCCATAATCCATAGTCCATAGTTTTTAGTTCATAATTATTAAGATGGAATTTGAAATGATAGCCAAGACCTTTCAGGGCTTGGAAACAGTGCTGGCAACGGAACTTATTGACCTCGGTGCCAACAATATACAGATAGGCCGCCGCATGGTCAGCTTTACAGGCGACAAGGAGTTGCTCTACCGCGCCAACTTCCAGTTGCGTACAGCCATTAAGATACTGAAACCCATCAAGCACTTCCGTGCCACCAGTGCAGACGAAGTGTATGATGCCGTACAGGAGATTGACTGGACTGAATACCTGACCAACGAGACAACCTTTGCTGTTGATAGCGTTGTGTTCAGCACGGAGTTCCGTCACAGCAAGTTTGTGGCCTACAAGGTCAAGGATGCTATCGTTGACCAGATGCGCGAACGCACCGGCGAAC
>JAGCNQ010000260.1 GCA_017645845.1 Bacteroidaceae bacterium | reverse complement strand
GATGCTTCCTGTGACATGAAAGGGCATAAAAGGGCATAATGAAAAGCAGATTGCTAATCCGTGTGTAACGGCTATGTGCAATCTGCTTTTTTGTTAATAATCAAGAAGTCTTCCTATCTTGAGGGGTTTTTCAGTGCCCTCGGCATTACCTGAAAATCTTTTTACCATTAACTATATTGATTCCTTTCTGCATCATGCCCATGCGCTGACCAGCAAGATTGAAGATAGCAGCATCCTCATTTTGAATTTTGAATTGATTCAATGCCTGTTGCATCATCGTCTGAGAAGTAGAAGGCTTTCACACTTGAGCCACTCACTTGTAGATAGGCCTTGCCTGCGGGTATCTGTGTACCAGTTTCAACTTTGTAGAAGCCAACCACTCCTCCTATAGAAGCAAGTGCAAATTCGTTACCCGTAGCAGTGAGAGTGGCAGTAGTGCCAAGCAGGTCGTTCTCGCCAGTGATGGCAGGAGCAGATGCTGCGGGAGTGAAGCTATAGTAGCCCTCTGCCCCCTTCAATACGACAGCTGTTTGTGCAGGAATGATGCCAGCTTGTTCAGTGAGGGTGAGGTAAGAACCATTCTTCTTGCCCGTAAATACGGTAACATTGTCGGAGAGAGTACCTGCTGTCTCATCGTTGTAAAGGGTTGCATAGCCAGCTGCACCCATAGCAAAGACAACGCCATGGGTGTTGTCAAGTTCGGGATAAGTATCTTCGCCTATAGTCTGGAAGAAAGCATCGCCCAAATTGTAGGCAATCTCGCCAGTAGCAGCCTGTTCAGCAGTGACACCTTCGTAGCTATTCGTTTTGTCACCACTCATAGGATAGTCGCAAGACAGCTTTGGCAGTGTGGTGTAGCAGTTGATGAAATGACCGCCAGCTGTCTCACCAGCCATAGCATCCTTCTGAGCATGAGTGGTCACAAACTCGAATGTGCCACGAGCATAGCAGTTCTCCATGATAGCATTGTCGTGGTGCTCTCCGGCCATAGCACCGCAGCGCAGGTTGGCTGTGCTCTCGATGTGACCGTTCACGAGGCCGAGGTTGTAAATCTTGCCGCCACGTAAACGAGAGAAGAGGCCACCTTCACACTCTGTCTTGACGTAAAGGTTGCTGATGACGTGATTATTGCCATAGAAGGTTCCCATGAAGGGTTTTTGCCAAGAGCCATCGTTGTTCAAACCGATTGGTGTGAACTTGTCACTGTTCTCCATGTCGATGTCGGCAGTCAGCGAACCCTTGGCACCTGTCTCGCCGCCGTTTACAATCTCGGAGAAGCGAATCAGCTGGCCGAGGTTGCCGATGGTGTAGGCACCGAGGACTGCATCGTAGCCAGGCTCTTCATAAACACCGCAATTGGTGCAGATGCCGTTTGCATAGTTGTGGATGCAGACAACAGCATCGGTCTGGATGATGCGCACCTTGGCGCCCTTGTCCGCTGTGCCGTCGCAATTGATGTGGAGCATGTAGCTACCTTCAAACTCTTCCACTGTGGCGTATGTGGCATTCTTGCCGCTAATCTCGAAGTAGTGAGGCACGCCGCCGTCGAAGGTTTCGTTCATCTTGACTGTGGCATTGTTGTCCTTGTCGTACTCCGTCACCTTTACATTATCTATATATACCTCATGCCAAACGCCGTTGCCGGCATCGACGCGGAGACCCACCTTGCCCTTGTTTAGCAGTTCGAGGTCGGTCATGTCGCACTGTGTGAAGGTGTCCTCAAGTAGACCGTCAATGTAGGTATAGACTACGTTGCCGTCCACCTTAATCATCACATGGTGCAGGACATCATAGAAGTCAATGGCCTCGAAGTCGGGGAAGTCGGGGCCTTTCGCATGTGCTTTCCAATTCTCATTGCCGCGGTCGAGGTGATAGTAGTTGCAGACGATTGAGCTTGCGCCGTCGCTGTAGCCCGGAGAGAGCTGCCACATGTAGTTTCTGCCGCCGTTGCTCTCGTCGAGACCGAACACGATGGAGGCAAAGCCGTTTACGAAATACATGTCGGCTTCAACGGTGTAGTGCATGTCAACAGCATCCTGGAACATGTTGTTGGGGAAGTACCTCACCTCATGAAGCTCACGACCCTCGGTGGTGATGGTGCCGCTGGCCCAGATGGGGTCGTTGTTCCAGTCGCCATTCGTAGCCTCGAAGTCCTCGTAGTAGAGCACGTCGCCTGTCTCGTTGGCAGTCACCTTGAAGTAATCGTAGCTGGCCGACTCGTTAACACTGCCGTCATGATCCTGACGTGTACCTACCAGGCCGTAGCGGAAGTTGCCGTCGCGCGAGTCGATATGTGTGAACTCTGTCTGGTCGTCACGGCGAAGATAGGTGTCGGCATGCTGGCCATCATTGCTGATGACAATCTTCGTAACAAACCAGTTTGTGGTGTTCAGTGCCACGCCCTTGTCGGCAGTGTTAATCTCGGCAAGCAATATGCCGCCTACTTTCCAGTCGTGGGGACGGAAGAGCGACTTCGAGCCATCGATGCCCACGTTGAACTGCCACATGCAGATTTGGCCGCCAAAGCCTTCATAAGCACGGAAGGCAATACCTGCACCCAAGGCATTAATTTTAAACTTGCTCTCGATGGTGTAGTTATCAGTAATCCTATAACTCCACGCCTGAATGCTGCAAACCATAATGGCGAGTAGCATTGCTGAAAATCTCATTCTTTTCATTGTGTTTTAACTTTTAAAAATGAATATTTTATTAGGGAATCATTGAAAATTATGAATTATGAATTGAACATTGAAGTTACTTGCCTACCCAGCGAGAAAGATACTTCTTCCCACAAGTGATGAAAAGTCCATGAGGCCTTTTGTTATTGGTCATTGGCCATTGGCCATTAACCTCTTGACCAGCCAGATTGTAAATGGCTGCCTCCCCTTTCCTGTTGGAAGGGTTAGGCATGAGACAGCCTATGGTGTTGGGGGTGTCTTGAAGCCAAGCCAGAATATCGCGAGACATCTGTCCTGCCACCCTAAGTCTTTCGGATACTATAACGCCTTCCGAGAAGGGATTGGAGACTGAGAAATCCTCAGCGAAGACTACATCTTCTGCTTCGCCCGCAGACTTCACCGTGATGCTTACGTCGTCAAACAGGGCTATTTCCGTCTTGCCATAAGCATCGTCGTGCGCCTGACGGAACCCTATCCTGCCAAAAGCAAAACTGCCACTACGTTCATCGACAAGGACATCATCGATATACGTCTTGGCATAAGCTTCATCCTCTATTTCTATTCTAATCTTGAAAGGATGGCCAGTTTGGATATTGACTCCGCTTGGCAAATCTATCTCGCCCAAAAGGGAGACACTGCCACCCATCCAGCGATGGGGACGAAGGCGAGGATGTTGTGGGTCGGAGGCATTGAACTGCCACATGTAGTAGCTTCCCCCATCGGAGATGGAGAAGCAAAGGCCAGCCGACAGTTGCTCCACCTCTGCCTGCATCTCTATTGTATATGAGAGTTTATCGTCTGCCGGGTCGATGGGTGAACCATTCTGGAGCAGCAGGGCATCATCGACAAGGAACATAGACTGACTGGGACGCAACGTAAGGGAGAAGGTCCCCTCCCCGCTCCCACTTAGGGGGAGTGCTGTCGTCTTGCCCGTATGAGGGTCGAGCAGGGCGAAAGTTTTAGTGGCAGATGTCTTAAGCCGTATTGTGTTTGTAGCAGAAGTGGCGTCGACGTTGCCAAAGTACCAGACGTCATGCCCGCCTATTACTTTATGTATATAGTTAAAGGGATGTGCGCCTTCCGAGAAGCGAACATCGCGCTCAGGCAAGCATTCGTCCATCACTTCTGCTAGAGAACTTGCTGAAGGTGATGGAATGAAATATGCCTTGTTCTCTTCCGAGTCGAGCATACGCGAGACGATGCTTTGCACTTCCTCGTCGCCATCGTCGCCATCGGCTGCCAATTGAGGGCATTGGGTAGTGAAGATGACCTTGACGCCTTGCTGCCAAGCCTCTTCAATCTTGCGCAGATTGCTCAGCGAGATAACCTTGACGCCAGGAAGAATCACAACTGAGAAGTGCTCGTTATTGATGGCATTATTCATATTCAGCAAGCCGTCGGAAGCGGCGCATCGGTCGTCTATCACTTCGGGATGAAGATAAGTGAAGTCGATGCCGAGGTCGTCGGTCAAATAGCGCGATATCTGGGGATAGTCCGTACCCGGCACATCAACGCCACCTTCATAGTAGCCTTTAGGTCCATCGAAGTAATGCCCTGCATATTGTGTCTGTATGGGATAAAGAACTGCCACATCTGCCACATGCCTTCCTTCTCGAGCCAGCACATAGTTCAAACGCGAAAGGAAGGCATTGAAACGAGGCAGGTCTGCATTGTACAACGAATTGCGCCACGAGAGTTCCGGCAGGAAGGTGACATCCCCATCGTTATACCAGACGGCATGAGGAATAAGATGGTTGATGCCCTTCGTGTATTGCTCGATAGCAATCTGGTAGAGCGTCTCCACAGAGATGTTGCCCATTGCCCCATACGTCTCGGACATGACATAGGTCTTGTCCCAATTGTTGGCCGAAGAGGAAACCACCTTATAGAAATCTTCTGTTGGGCGCCCGCCTCCTATCTTGTCTATGCCGGGCATTGTCAGGTGTTTTCCGACGAGCATCAGGTCACCAGCCACACCGGTTGGGTTTACTATTTCCTCCTGGTCCTGGTGTCCTGTAGCCAGGATGCCATGCGCTGTTGCCCAGTCACAGATGGTTTTCATGAAGCCCTCGCTGTAGAGTGTGGAGTGCAGACCGAAAAGCAGATTCCTTGCGTATGCCGTCTTTTCGCCAATATCATACCACAGGGCTGGATAGAGCGTTTCGGGCGAGAAGCCATAGCGCTGTTCGAACTGCTCGTTGAAGTCACCCGTCCACATACGTCCTTGTGCCCTGTACATTGTGGGCTCGTCGAAGAATGTAGAGACGATGGTTTGTCCGAAATCGCCAGAGAAATGGTTGTAATAAGCCTCGTGAGTGTCCTGGATAAAAAGCCGGACTGCTTCCTGTGAGAGATAGTCCACGTTCGGGTCACCATCTGTCACACATTGGCACACCATTACTCGCCAACCTGCCTTTGCGGGAGCTGTCCATGTCAGATGACTTTCAGCTTCATCGTAGTATTCGCGCAAGGGAATAATCTCCTTAGTGTTCGTGTTCCATGCTATGAGCGACATGAGTTTTCCTTGCAAGGAGAGCTGACGGTCGAAAGTTGCTCCGCTGCTCACACGGTATTCCACCTTATCGAGACGCTTCACGGTATGCTCGGGATGATTGTTCATGAAGGTAGTCACACCAGAGCCGTTGATGGCTCCCATACTTCCGCTGGGGAAACCGTACTCGTCGTAGATGGACATGTGGGCACCAAGGGAACGCGCTTTGTTAATGGCTCTGCCATAGAGGTTGAAGTAGGATCCTGAGAGATAATCGGGACGGAAGCCTTCGCCAAAAGGCAGGATGGCACATCCGCCGTATCCGTCGGTCTCCACCATTTGCCCTATTTGTTGGACAATGGTTGAAGCCGTGACCTGTGTATTGTTCCAGAACCATAGGGGAATAGGACGCCAGGGCATAGAGGGTTTGAAAAACTCTCTTGTCTCAAGCAGAGTCGCCTCCTCGCTCCATGAGTTGCAGCTCAGGCACCACAAACAGCACTGTAGAGCCAAGATGCGCAATATCATTGAACATTGATAATTGAACATTAAGAATTTGCTTAAATATAATTTAAGAATTAAGAGATAAGAATTATGAATTATTTCACGGCTATCTTTTTGCCTTCAGAAATAACGATTCCGTGATGAAAACTGTCACTTATCATTTGACCTGCAAGGTTATATTTGGGCTCCCCTTTCCTTGCTTTTGTCTTTTCCCCTTCCACAGCGCCTATGCCGTCAGGCATTGTGCTGCTGACATGGAAGACATACGAGCCGGAACCGACTTCGTAGATTGCATAGCCATCGGCAGTTTCAACGTACTGAACGCCTTCTGCCGTTTCTGCCAACTCTGTCAGCTCGTTCCCCTCGTAGATATAGAGGCCTTCTGCTATGGGCAGACGCAGGGTTGCAGTCGTGTTGGCAGGGATGGTGACGCGATAGGTCATCTCCTTCGTGCCGTCGCATTGCCATTCAGCCTTAATCTGGCCATAATCGGAAGCGAAGGCTGCATCGACGGATGTGATGCGCTTCTGGCTATAACGCAATGTTGTGCGAGTGTCGGGATAAGGTTGCAGGAAGAAATGCTTGAAGCCGGCTTGTGCCTCGTCGGGGGCAATGCCTGCCATATGGTGGAACATCCATTCGGCCACCACGCCATAAGCGTAATGATTGAAGGAGTTCATGCTGACAGGACCGTAGCCGTTGGCAACCGTGTAAGAGTTCCAACGCTCCCAAATGGTGGTAGCGCCCTGATCGATGCTATAGAGCCAAGAGGGGTCGTTGCGCTGGAGCAGCAAGGTATAGGCATCATCAATGAAGCCATTCTCTGTAAGCGTCTGGTTCAGGATAGCTGTGCCGAGGAAGCCAGTGTTGAGTTTAAAGGCATTGTTCTGGATGGCACGATGCAGATAGTTGCGGGTACGGGTGATAGAGGTTGAATCGGGCAGCATATTATAACGAAGCGCCATGAGATAACCACATTGAGTTCCCTGGGTAGGCACTTTGTTATTGCCCAGGTAACGACCCTGAAACTCCGTCTTGATGTTCTGGCAAAGTTCTTCGTACTGCTCGGCCTTCTGGCTGTAAGTGTCGCCTTCTGTTTCAGAAAGGGCACGGCAAGTGCGAGCCATCAGGTCGGCGGTATAGGCGTAGTAGCAGACGCTTATGTAGCGGCCCTCGGTATTGACGTAGGCCACCCAGTCACCGTGAATGGGATCGGAACCATTGTACTGATAGCCACCACCTGCTTTGGTGGTGAGGAACTGCATGTAGTGCTCGTTGGCCTCGAAGTTGTCGCGCAGAATATCCTTATCGCCCGTCATCATATAAACATTCCAAGGAACAATGATGGCTGCTTCCGACCAACCTGTCGAAGCATATTCAACACCCCAATGGTAGGGAGCAATAACAGAATAAGCACCATCCGAGCGTTGGGAATCACGAACGTCACGCAGCCACTTCTTATAGAAGTTGCGAGTGTCGCCATTGTAAAGTCCTGTCAGCGAAAAGACCTGTGTATCGGCTGTCCATCCCATGCGTTCGTCGCGCTGCGGGCAGTCAGTTGGTACGCTGACGAAATTCGAGCGCTGTCCCCACATAACGTTGCTGTAGAGCTTATTGACGTCCTCATGGCTGGTGCGGAAGGAGGACTTCTCGTCGACGGCACTGGTCACAGTCTCGCCGATGACATTGGTCAGCTCTACATCTGCCGAAGAGGTCACCTCGATGTAGCGGAAACCGAAATAGGTTGATGTGGGATGGAAGCTCTCGCCCTCTTCAGCACCCCTCAGGGTATAGTAGAGCGTGGCTTCTGCCGAGCGAAGGTTTTCGGTATAGACAGAACCGGCAGGACCGTCATCGCCACGACCTCGGTCGCCCGTCGTATTAGGCATCTCGCCAAAACGGAAGCGGAGTTTGGTGCCGGGAGCGCCCTTTGCAGTGAAGCTAACCCAACCCGAAGCGTTCTGCCCGAGGTCGATAACGGCCGTCTGGCCTGCCGAGAGGTTGAAGTTGCTCTGGTCTGTTATCTCTTCCACAACGTTAATCTTGCCGAAGGTCTTGTCGTTGGGTACCGTTCCTTCATAAATCTGAATGGTCTGCGGATAGCGACGCAAAGCCTCGACAGCCATGATGGCTGGACCTTCGAAGGCACGAATCTCGCCCTTGAAGTCATTGCTTACGCTTACGCCAAACCAGTCGCTATCGTCATAATCGGGTGTGAACTGTCCGTTTTCAAGGCGAGCGTCGTAAGTCTCTCCATTATAGATATCGCCCTTGCGCAGCGGTCCGTTGGTATTGCTGAGCCAAGAGAGGTCGGTGGGAATGACCTTGGTCGAGCCATCCTCCATTTCTATCTTGAGCAGAGCGCGGAAGGCATTGGGCTTATTGCCATACATGCCGTGCACAATAGCGCCGTTCCACCATCCGGTCGATACTTCGGCACCGATGGCGTTCTTGCCCTCGCACAACAGAGCCGTTACGTCATGAGTAGTGTAGAAGACAGTCTTCTTCATTTCCGTTGCACCGGGCTTGAGTTCGTCATAAAGGGTATTGCCGTCCTCGTCGGTCTGGCCAACACGCTCACCATTGATGAAGACGTTATAGACTCCCAGTCCTGTCGCATAGAGACGGGCACGACGGATGCCGGCACCCAGTTCAAAGGTCTTGCGGAAGATGGGCATACCTGCCATGATGCTGCCGTCCTGCTGCATAAGGCGCTTGCTGCCGCCAACGGCAGCTTCCATGTAACACTGGCGGCTGCCTTCGAAATCGCGGATATCGGTCGCATTAAAGGCATTGCCCGCGCCCTCGAAGTCCTCGCTGAAGGTTACCTTCCCATTGCCTTCCTCGTCATAGACAGTCAGTGTGATATTATCAAAGTAGGCCTTCTCGCGCTCACTGCCGGTGGCGCTTACACGCATTCCCAGGTCGCCTATGGCAAGTACGCCCTGCGTGTCCTGATAGGTATCGACCAGCACATCATCGATATAGGTACGCACAAAGGGAGTCTCGCACTCCAGGACGATATGGTGCTGGTGACCGATGAGGTCGGCCTTGCTGAAAGCCGTGATAGGCGTGTCGCTATAGGTCAGGTTGCCGTTACTATAAACGTGACGGCGAACAACGGGCTGTGCGACGTCGAGCGTATTGATGGCCCACATCATGTAGGTGTCGGACGAAGTAGCGCTGAAGCAGATGCTGGCATTGTCGTTGACGAGAGTAAAGTCATATTCCACATCGAAACGGACGGGCTTAGCCACCTTCTGCTGCCATGCATATTTGGCAGGACCGGTCACGTAGAACTGGCCGCCCTCGAGAGAGCCTTGGGTAAACATGCAGGAGCTGCCGTCGAAATGTTCTTCGAGGAGCACATTACCTCCCGATGTCACCTTGAAGTCATCGAAATAAGCCTGCTCGGGTTGGTTGCCGTTATCATAATCTTCGCGGAAACCGAATTCTCCATAAGCGAAGTCACCCGTTCGGGTATCCACGAGCGTACCGTCGATATAAGTTTTTGCCACATTGGCATTCGTCACGACAATCTTCAAGGTATGCTGCTCGCCGTTCTTGATGCTGACACCATTGATGGCAGCTTCGGAAAGGAGGGAGGGGTTGCCGCCGCTCCAACGGTGAGGACGGAAACGCACACTGCCGTTGGTATTGACTTGCCACATATAGTAGTTGCTATGGTCGGAAGCGGCAAAGATAAGGCCGGCTGCCAGTTGCTTCACGTTGAACTTCACCTCCACCTCATAATCGGTAGTAGGACCTTCGGTTGCAGAGCCTGGCTCATCGGTCGTCGCTTTAATCCAATGCGTGCCGTTCCAAGCGCTGGCCTGCATCAGACCGGTCTCGAAGTAGGCCTTCTCGGTGCTGGTTGCTGATTCGCCCTTGTTGTCGGAAACGGTAACACGCCAATAGTAACGCGTCTCAGCAGAAGGCGTGAAGCCCTTGGCCTCTACATCCACACTCTGGTCTGAGTTGACAGTTCCCGATTCCCACACTACGCTGCCAAAAGCAGCATCGGTGGCAATCTGAATGTTGTAGCTTGTCTGTAGAACACCACGCTGCTCGCTCTGGAGCTGCCAGGAAAAATGAACGGAACTCTTGTCAATGCCGACAGGATTGTGGTAATCCTCTGTTCGGAGGTTGACGATGTCTAGTGCAAAGGCGGGAAGTGCCATCAAGCACGCAAAAAAGAAAAACAACCTTTTAACCATAAAATAATGCATAATTTCTGTTGATTTTGTACTTTTAAGGATGATTTTGGACACAAAATACGTCTTTATTTGTCATAAGTATGATAATTATATGACTTATTTATATAACAATTTGACATTACGCCTAATTTTGCCTAACTTTGCAAAACAAACAACTCTTAATCCCTAAAAGAATGGCTACCATAAAATACCTGTTTGCTAATGAAAAGGGAAGCCAATGGCGCATCATCACGAAGACCGTCGGAATGCAAGATGTTGAAGTCGGAAGCTCATACCCGATAGGTGAACATCCTGAAGATTATCTTTTCTCACCCGAAAGGGGACGAGTGCTTCAAGAACCTCAGATTCTGTATATTATCAAGGGCAGCGGTTGGTTCATGTCGGCCCATCACGAGCGGACGAAACTTTGCGCTGGCGATGCTGTCATTCTCTATCCCCACGTGTGGCACAGCTATGCGCCCAATCCGGAAACAGGATGGTCGGAGGCATGGATAGGTTTCACCGGTGACAATGCAGAAAGACTTCTTAACGATTTCTTCCCAGACAAGTCAAATCCCATCCACAGGGTTGGTGTTTATGATACTTTATGTGCAGTTTTTGAGAAGGCCTGTGAGGTGGCTCAGAAACAACTGCCGGCATACCAGCAACAGTTGGCAGGATATGTGACCCTCATCGTTTGTACTGTCTATGCCCGGAGTAGACAACTGCCATACATGGACAATCCGGATGCCGATAACATCAACCATGCGATGAAGTACATGCGGCAGCACCTGGGCAGCAACCTGAACATGGAAACAGTCGCAAAGCAAGCCAGCATGAGTTATTCCAAATTCCGCAAGGTCTTCAAAGACTACACAGGCTTTGCCCCAGCCAAATATTTCCTTCGCCTCAAAATGGAGCGAGCTAAAGATTATCTGCTCTCGACCGATTTCTCATGCAAGGAAATAGCCTATCACCTTGGCTTCGACTCCTCCTCCTATTTCTGCAAGATGTTCCGCCTCTACCAGGGTATCCCCCCAATGGAATATCGCGCCCTATTTGACCAAACATCTGGTGCAGATGCCATGTAAGGATGATTCCTGTTTTTCAGAAAATACTAAATCAAAGTAAGGAGATATAGAAAGGAAACGGGCGGCTTCAAAAAGACATTCGTCTGGGGACTAAATGGTTTCCCTCTTAGGAGAAAATTGTGTTTCAAGTCCTGGGATATAAGTTCCAAGCTCTGAACTATATGTTCCAAGACTTGGAACATAAGTATCAAACCTTGGAATAGAAAATTCCCTTAGGAGTAAAAACAAAATACCTTAGGAGTGAAGAAAAATCACTTGTGTATTAATAAGAAATAGGATTGGGGAGAAGTGGTTTGCTTGAACATTGCGAATAGTGGAAAAATAGAAAATGATTTGTTGTTTTACGAAAAAAATGCTAAATTTGCACCAGATTATCTGACAAAACGACATGATTCAAATACTGCAAGCCGCACCTTTGGAGGCAGGAAATGAAGTAATAAAGGCTGCGAAGAGCGGTGAGATGGACCAACTGATACAGCAAGTCATCACGATGGGTATGGAGGCAGGCAAGAGCATATTGTTTGCCATCGTCATAGCCGTGATAGGCCGCTATGCCATCAAGTTCATTAACAAACTGGTTGCTCGGATGTTGGAGCGCAGGAATGTGGAGCCGACAGTTCAATCGTTCCTGAAGAGTTTCGTCAACATACTACTTGTCACTCTTCTCATCATTACTGTCATTGGTACTCTCGGTGTCAACACTACAAGCCTCGCAGCCCTGCTGGCATCGGCTGGTTTGGCTGTAGGTATGGCATTGAGCGGGAACATGCAGAATCTGGCTGGCGGTCTTATTCTGTTGTTCTTCAAGCCTTACAAGATAGGTGATTTTATAGAGGCACAAGGTGTAAGCGGCACCGTGATAGCAATACAGATTTTCCACACTATCTTGACGACCCCCGACAACAAGGTATTGTTCATCCCCAACGGCCCTCTCTCAAGCGGTACCGTGATAAACTATAGTAGGAATGAGATTCGTCGTGTAGATTTTACCATAAGCGTGGAGTACGGCACTGACGTTGAGAAGGTAAAGAGTGTGACTTTGGACCTCCTCAAAAGTGACGGCCGCATCCTGGAGGAACCAGCTCCATTTATCGCTGTAAAAGAGCTGGCCGACAGCGGTGTGAACTTCACGCTTCGTATCTGGGCGAATGCCGCCGACTATTGGAATGTCTTCTTTGACACAAACGAGCGCATCTATGCCGAGTACAATAAGCAAGGCATCAAGTTCCCATTCCCGCAACTGCAAATACACCAAAATTAGTATGGAAGGATACATACAGAAGCAATATCAGGGCCCAACGAAGCGTTTTGTACAGACGCTTACGCTTAACTCCGACGAGGAGGCGCGACGCGAATACATTAAGTGGCATTCGCCTGAGTACAACTGGAAGGAGATCCGCGACGGTATCCGGCAAGTTGGCATCCTCGAGATGGAGATTTATATTCTGGGCAATCTGCTGGTTATGATAGTGGATGCTCCAGCCGATTTCAACTGGGATGAGGCTATGAAGCGACTCTCCACTCTGCCCAGACAGGCTGAGTGGGAGGCCTTCGTCAGCCAGTTCCAGGGCTGTAGCGCCGAAGCTACCAGCGATGAGAAATGGCAGATGATGGAGCGGATGTTCTACTTATATGAATAGACAATAATAGAAAACGTGCCCTCCTCCGCCCCCCCCGAATGGATAGGAGCAAAAAGAGAGCTATTTAAAAGTAAATAGATAAATTGAGAATTGTCAAATGGTAAATGATATGGTGAAAACTATAGAGAAACAGTATATACTTCCTTTTGCACTTGTCTCAGTGCTCTTTCTGCTCTGGGGCTTGGCAAACAACATGACCGACACTCTGTTGGCGGCCTTCAGGCGGGTCATGCAGATGAGCGATACGGAGACATCGCTCATCCAGTTTTCCTTCTACGGCTCATACTTCTGTTTCGCCTTGCCGGCAGCGCTCTTCATACGGCGTATTTCCTACAAGGCAGGCATCATCTTGGGCCTGTTGCTTTATGCGGGCGGAGCCATCCTTTTCTACCCTGCAGCTTTGACCGAGAGCTACCTATTCTACCTGGTTGCGATATATATCCTTGCTGGCGGTTGCTCAGTCCTTGAGACGACGGCCAATCCCTACATCCTTTCGATGGGTTCGCCTGAGACAGCCACCCGCCGACTTAACATCGCCCAGTCGTTCAACCCGATAGGCAGCATTACGGGCATCATGCTCAGCAAGCAGTTCATCCTCCGTGACATTTCGCTTAATAGTATTTCGGAGACCTATATGGGGCTTGGCTTTGTGCTGATAGCCATTATGGTGGTAATGGTAATGTCCAAGATGCCCGCAGGAAAAGATAGCGCATTTGGCAGCGTCGGTGCTTCCTTTGCTCGGCTGATTCGAAACAAGATTTACGTTTGGGGTGTTGTGGCTCAGTTCTTCTATGTAGGCGCACAGATTGGCGTGTGGTCGTTCACCATCCGTTTGGTAATGCAGGAACTGAACATTGTTGAGGCAAACGCAGCGACCTACTATTTGGCCAGCATCATTTGCTTCTGCTGTGCGCGCTTCTTCTTTACCTGGATGATGAAATATTTCCGTCCGGCCATGCTGATGGCTTGGGCGGCGGCAGCCGATATCGTGCTCTGCCTGATAGTAGTGCTGATGAGCGGTAGCGGCTGGATAGCTGTCGGTGCTTTGGTGCTGGTCAGTTTTTTTATGTCACTTCAGTTCCCCACCATCTACGGCATAGCCCTTGCTGATGTGGGCGATGATGCCAAGATAGGCGCTTCGGGACTCATCATGGCTATCGTGGGCGGTGCCCTGCTCACGCCTCTTCAGGGGTTGGTCAGCGATGCCTATGGAATCTCTGTGTCGTACATTATTCCCTTGATATGCTTCGTGGTCGTGCTTGGGTATAGTGTATATAGCCTCACCTCCGCCCTTTCTCTAAGGAGAGATGAGAAATAATGTTCCATGTTCAATGATTAGTGTTCAATGAATAAGAAGGTTTTTGTGAGTGGCTGCTACGACTTGCTGCATAGCGGGCATATAGAATTCTTCCGGCAGGCTGCCCAATACGGCGACTTGTATGTGGGCATTGGTTCCGATGCCACCATCTTGAAATACAAGAATCACCGCACACTTTACCCTGAACAGGAGCGCCTTTTCATGGTACAGAGCATACGCTATGTGAAAGAAGCCGTCATCAACAAGGGTAGCGGCGTAATGGATTTCGTGCCTACAGTTGAAGCTCTCAAACCCGATTGCTTCGTGGTGAATGCAGACGGGGCAAGCGAAGAAAAGCGCCGTTTCTGCGAAGAGCACAGCATAGAGTACATCGTGCTGAAACGCATACCAGCCGAAGGACTTGAAGCCCGTAGCAGTACAGAAGTGAAGTCACAACTCTGCCAGATTCCTACACGGTTGGACCTTGCAGGTACCTGGATAGACCAGCCCTACGTCAGCTGTTTCGCTCCCGGATGGGCACTCACAATTTCCCTTGTGCCCGACTTCGAGATTCGTGACCGCTGCGGCCTCTCTACTTCAACGCGCAAACAGATTCAAAAGATATGGCCGATGAAGCTACCCGAGATGGATGCCGAGATGCTTGCCAAACTGGTGTTCTGCTTCGAAAACGACCCAGAACGTAGCGACGGCATTATCTCTGGAGCACAAGATGCTATCGGCATCTGTGTGCCGGGTCTCTGTCGTCACTATTACGATGCCCGTTATTGGCCCGACAAGATTGAGCAATGTCAGGACGAACGGGTGCTCAGTTGGTTGGAGAGTCATTTGTGCCTTGTGCCGATGTTCCCCAGAAGACCCGGTTGCTCTGTGGTTGAAGGAAAGGACATAACAGAGCCGAAAGTGAAAGCACTTGCACAAGCTGCCGACGATTGTTGGGAAGCCATCATGCGTACCGACCTGAAGGCCTTCGCCGCAGCATATAAAGCCTCCTTTAAAGCTCAGATTGCCATGTTCCCAGCCATGATACAGCCAGGCGTTCAAGACTATATTGACCGCTATTCTGTCATGGACGGTGTACTGGCCTGGAAGATGCCAGGAGCAGGGGGAGGCGGCTACTTGGCACTTGTCCTTGATGATGCCGACACGTTCTTTAAGGCACACGAAGAAGCCATTTCCCTCACTATTCGCAGATAATTATTTATTCATCCAAATATCATACCACAATGAAACCGATAAAAGCTTTATTCCTTCTTGTCCTGCTGCTCGCCTTAGGGCAAACAGTTCGAGCACAAGGTTGGCCGAGCAATTATGAAGGCGTTATGCTGCAGGGATTCTATTGGGATTCCTACAAAGAGACGTCATGGGCGAATTTGGAGGCACAGGCTGACGAGATGGCTCCCTACTTCCAATTGATTTGGGTTCCACAGAGTGGATGGTGCAACAGCGATTATGCAATGGGCTATATGCCTGTCTATTACTTCAACCAGAAAAGTGCCTTCGGAACCGAAGCCCAGTTGCGGAAAATGATTGCAACTTTCCATGAGAAAGGAACTGGCTTCATTGCCGATGTGGTTCTAAATCATCGTAAAAACATAGGAGAAAACGGCTCTTGGGTGGACTTCCCCGAAGAGACATGGAACGGAGACACTTATCAAATGTATCCTTCTGATATATGTTTGGGCGACGATGGAGGGCAGACGGCATATTGGGCAAGTCAACATGGCGTCTCGCTTTCTCAGAACAATGACACTGGTGATGATTGGGCGAGTTGCCGCGACCTTGACCATTATAGCGAAAACGTGCAGAGATGTATCAAGGCCTATCTGAGGTTCCTTCTTGAAGACATTGGGTATGTAGGCTTCCGTTATGATATGGTGAAAGGCTTCTATGCCTCTTTTGTCGCCGACTACAATATGGCAGTGAAGCCTGCTTTCAGTGTGGGCGAGTATTTTGACAGCACCAATAAAATTAGGGAATGGGTGAACTATACAAAGGGTTATGTTTCAGACACACCGACGAGTGCGGCCTTCGACTTCCAGTTCCACTATCGAGTGCGCGACGCCATCGAATCTCGCAACTGGCGTTGGTTAGGTTGGGATGAAAAACCTCTTGCCGATTGTTACGAGAAGCAGTATGCTGTCACCTTCGTTGAAAATCATGATACCGAGTATCGAATTACTGGAGAAACGCAAAACGCTATATGGAAGGACACCCTTGCTGCCAATGCCTATCTGTTAGCAATGCCTGGAACACCTTGCATTTTCTACACACACTGGCGGGATTGCAAATATCCGCTCAAACAAATGATATTGGCCAGACGGCTTGCAGGTGTTACCAACATTTCAACTAGTGAGGAGAAATGGACCGATGATAATTTCTACGCAAAAGCCACTTATGGAAAGAGGGCCACGTTGCTTTGCGTTGTTGGCAATAATCCTGAATACTATAACGCCAGCAGTTCGGAGTTTAAGGAAATCCTTTCCGGCAAAGGTTATCGTTATCTTTTGAGCTGCAAAGCCAATACAGTATGGATAGATGTCCCCGACGGCACCTACAACGGCACTATGAATGTTAAACTCACAACAGTTAGCAAACTCTCTGGAGCAAAGATTGTCTATACTCTGGATGGTTCTGAACCCACCGCGGAAAGCCCCCAAATAGCAAGTGGAAGTTCACTGAGCATTAATTATACTTGTACGCTGAAGGCCGGTATTCTCTCCGGAGGTAAAGTTTACGGAATTCAGAAACGCGAATATAAGATATTTGAACCACACGACATCACACTTTACGTTCGCTCTGATATCTCATGGGGGGGTATGTTTTTTTATGTGTGGGACAACAATGACAAGCAGTTGAATGGCAATTGGCCAGGCAAACGTGTCGGCACCTCCCAAAGCATCGATGGCAAGCGATGGTATTACCAGACGTATCACATTACATCGCCTGACAGCTACATAAACCTTGTCGTCAGCAATAGTTCGGGAAGCAGACAGACCGTTGACATCACAGGCCTTCGCACGGACAGCTACTTGTGTATCATCGGTACGCAAGACGAGGGTAAGTACATGGTAGAAGACCAAACTACAGACATAGAGACAGGTATCAGTCTTTCTAAAGATGAAGAGAAAAAGGAAAACCTTCCTGGGAGATTGTGTAATGGCTCTTACAACCTGCAAGGTCAACCCGTTCTTCCTGGCAAGAAGAAAGGGATTATCATAGAAAACGGTAGGAAAGTAGTATACTGACTTGCTTAGCGTACATTATAATGGAGGCATACTTTCAGGCGAGCCTTCATTTTGTGTGTTTCTTGACATAAGTCAAAAATTAAGGTTGGCTTGTCTTTTATTCAGTTTCTGCACGAATATAATAAATAAATAGGTGTACCTTTGTATCTGATTTTATATTGAAACATCTTCAATAGGGGATTAAAACTAAGACAAAATCAAGATAAAGACATATAAACAAATCCTTAAAAACAAAAAACAAAAAATGAAAAGAAACTACATTTTTCGTTTTACGATGCTGCTCTTCGTAGCAATGATGGGACAGGACGTTAAGGCTTTTACGGGTAGTGGCACAGAAGGTGATCCATATCAAATTAGTTCAGTCGCTGATTGGAATGCGTTGGCTGCCGATGTAGCAAATGGTAACAACTATACTGGCAAATTCTTTAAATTGACTGCCGATATTGGTACAGATGCAACTCCTATCACAACGACTATTGGTTGCCAACTCGGGGCTCAGGCCAACACAAGAATGCGTTTCGCTGGCACCTTTGATGGTGGAGGATGCACAATCAACGTGAACCTGACATCTGCAGAGACTAACCCTAACTACACCGCTCCCTTTGCTTATTGTAAGGGGGCAACCATTAAGAACCTGAGGGTTACTGGTAAGATTACTACCACTGGTACGTTTGCAGGCGGTTTGGTTGGCTCGTCTGGTAATAACACAACTGACGGCGTGATCATCATTGATAATGTTGAGGTTGCAGTTGATATGGAGTGCAATTATCTTTCTGGCGACCAAGGTAGCGGCAAATATGCCAATCAGGGTGGTTTCGTAGGTATTGCAGAAGGTAGTGCCACTATTACCAATAGTTGGTTCAGTGGTTCACTCACTGGTGCCGACTTTGCATACTCTGCAGGCTTCATCGCTCTGAACAAAGCAGCTTCCACTATGACCAACTGTCTGTTTGCACCCTCTAGTGTTACTGCTTCTAATCTCTACGGTTCTAGCGAGTTTTTCCACAAGAATGGAGGCAATTGTACTCTTACAAATTGCTATTACACCGTTTCCTTCAGTGAGCCTGAGACTGCTCAAGGAATTAAGGTTGTAACTTCATATAATGATGGTGATGAAGTTACTCCAGTAAATGGACCTGATGGCAATACATATTATATTGTTAAGCATTATAGAACCTGGCTGGATGTACAGGAGGGTTTAGCAGGAACTGCTCAAACGATAACCCTTGCAAACGATATTACTGCAGGCACCGAGGATACTCAACTTGTTGTCGCAGCAGGCCGTACAGTAACACTCAATTTGAACGGCTACACGCTTGATCGTGCACTTGACATCGTAGCAGCACGTAATGACGGTTACGTTATTAAGGTTGAGGCAGGTGGATATTTGACCATTGAGAATGGTACAATTCGCGGTGGTCACAACAAAAATACCGACAATAGTGGCGTTGGCAAGGGCGGTGGTATCTATAATGCAGGCACACTCAACCTTGACGGCGTTACCGTTACGGGCAACTACGCAAGCAAGGGTGCTGGTGTTTACCATGCAGGCACAAACATTTGCATCAAAGGCAATGTACAGATTAACGGCAACCATAATGACAATGTCTATCTTCCAAATGGAGTGAAGATTCTCGTGTATGGGTCTCTTAACGCGAATGCTTCTGTCGGTGTTACCACAGAGGCTAACGTTGCTGGAACATTTGTTGCTATTCCTGCTACACAAGATATCACCATTGGTGCAACCAACTTCTTTAGCGACAACACTGCCTTCCACATTGCTATTTCTGAAGACGCTGCGAACCTAGGTGAGCCTTATCTGAGCGATGCTCCTGCTATTGAGGTTGAACTCGCAAACAATGGCGACAATTCGAGCACAATCAGTGACAAACATGGTACTTATGCAAATGTAACCCTCTCTGGTCGCACAATTAACAGCGGCTACTGGAACACTCTCTGCCTGCCTTTCGACGTAACTGTCGCACATCTGAAGAAGGCTATTGGCAGTAGCATCCAAGTTAATGAACTCGCTAACGCATCTTACGCAGATGGCACATTGACTATCAACTTCGCTCCTCTGGTTGCCGATACAAAGAGCATTCCAGCAGGCACACCATTCCTCGTAAAGGGCGCTGGCAAGAATAGTCCAAAATTTGAAGGTGTAATCATCAAAAACGGTCAACCTCTCATAGTTGGAGATAGTAACGTAAAATTCCATGGCACATATTCAAGCACACCCTTGGAAGCAGGGAACCAGAACATCCGCTTCTTGGGTTCAAACAACACTCTCTATTACCCGGGCAGCAACGGTTTTACACTCGGAGCGAATCGTGCTTACTTCGAGATTAGCAACGGCACCCAAGTAAAGAACTTCATTCTGAACTTTGCCGACGAAGACGATGTTACAGGCATAGAGAACGTTAATGTTAACACTAACCTTAACCTTAATGAGACTATCTACAACCTCGCTGGTCAGCGCTTGAACAAAATGCATAAAGGCATTAATATCGTGAATGGTAAGAAGGTCATCATCAAATAAAGGGAGGAAATAATCATGAAAAAGACATATATTCAACCCACATCGCTTGCAGTGGAGATGCAGGAAGATCAAATTATAGCTTTCAGTGTCGAAGGCAATACAGGAATGCAAGATGGTGGCAGTAGTGACAATTATGATGGTCCCGATTTCGGAGCCGCCAAAGAATCTCACAGCGTCTGGGACGAGGAGTGGTAAATTCTTTTCTCTAGGCCTTTCCTAGAGAAAGGGGGGCTTTAAACCTATTTGATATGATAATCCTCGCTATTAATTGTAGCGAGGATTTTTTCCTCCTTCAAGGCATTAATTGAAAATTATTGCATACCTTTGCAAAGGATTTTGAAGATTAGATATAGAGAATGCCAACGCCTATGAAGATAGTTATTCTAGACGGATATACAGCAAACCCCGGTGACTTATCCTGGGATGGCCTTAGAGAACTCGGTGAACTTACGGTATATGACCGAACGGCTCCAGAAGAATTGCTTAGTCGTGCAAATGGCGCCGAGGTGCTGCTCACAAACAAAGTTATCATCGATGCTTCCTCTATGGCTGCTTTGCCTGACTTGCGCTACATCGGTGTACTGGCTACTGGTTACAACGTAGTAGATATTGTCGAGGCACACCGCCGATGCATTATCGTGACGAATATTCCTGCTTATAGCACAATGTCTGTTGCTCAGATGGTGATGGCGCACTTGCTAAACATAACAAACCAGGTGGCATTCCATGCCGAGGCCGTCAGACAAGGCGACTGGCAGCAGAGTTTGGACTTCTCTTTCACAAAAGCGCCGCTCATAGAACTGGATGGCCTTACTTTCGGCATCGTAGGCCTCGGCAACATTGGCGGGCAAGTGGCACTAATGGCTCAATCGATGGGCATGAAAGTAATGGCGGTGAGTAGCAAGTCGGAAGAGGTTCTTAGTCAGTTAGGCATTTGCAGGGCGAAGAATTATGAACAGTTGTTCAGCGAATCTGATGTAGTAAGCCTGCATTGTCCCTTGACTGATGATACCCGCCACCTGGTGAATCGTGAACGGCTTGCGCTTATGAAGCCAACGGCTATCCTTATCAATACAGGACGTGGCCCACTGCTTGACGAACAGGCTGTGGCCGATGCCCTTGCTGCCGGTCAGATTTATGCTACAGGCGTAGATGTGTTGACAGAAGAACCACCGTGTAAGGGTAGTCCCCTCATTACTGCACCTCGTTGCTACATCACACCCCATATCGCTTGGGCCTCCTCCGCTGCACGCCGCCGTCTTATTGACATTGCTACCAGTAACGTCGCGGCCTTTCTGAGAGGTGAAGCGCTGAATTGCATTTGAGACGAACTATCCTGCGGGGCTGTATTGAACCTTCACCACAACTTTCTTTACAGGCATAGGTTCATTTACACAAAGCTGAGGCATGTGTCCGTCTTGAGGGAAGAAAATGGCGAAATAACCTCCTCCAATTATCATTTCCTGCGATTGGCCATCTGCAGCGTATAATGCCGCATCATTTTCTTCTTTATAAGGCATTGTTTCCTTCAGTTTTTCTATGGGGAGGCAGCAAACTTTCTCTATGCCTTTTAGCGTGCATTGAATGTCAAGGAAACGCTTATGGGCTTCGAACCCATTTTCGTTTCCCGTCTTGGTTTCATATTCTGACACTATTGCCTTTACTCTGGGATTGAGTTGATATACACCATTAGCAGTGTCAGGAGAAACTTGGCGAAGAAATGTCAGGCCTTCATAAATATCCTCAGAGATACCTTTGTATATTTCTATATTATCTAACTTGTCGTAAATCATAAGTGTGGAGTTGAGGAAGAAACGTATATAGTAAGGTCAACCTACTGTGTGTCATGCTGCTTTAACTAAAAAAGAAGAGGATCATGCCTATTGGCACAATCCTCTAAGACTTTTTTGCTCGTCTCTGTTGCTTATTCTGCAGCGGGAGCCTCAGCGCAAGTGCAGGTGTCGCAAGCGCAAGTGTCGCAAGCGCAAGTATCAACGCATACTGCCTCTTCAACAGCAACGCTATCGCTATCGCAGCAAGAACCCTGCTCGGTCTTCTGACCACAAGATGCGAAAGATACAGCTACAACAGCTGCGAACAAAAATGCTAACTTTTTCATTTTTTTTGTGCTTTTAAAACTTGTAAAACAATCAATTGCTTATTAAAACGCTGCAAAGGTACGACGATTTTCCGAATTATATGCAACTTTTTTGGACTTTTTTTCATTTATTTTTGTAAATTTTTTCTAAGTGCCTGATATTCAATAATGGCATTTCTTATCTTTTCTTAAAGAATTTGGTGTTTTCAGAAAAAAAGTGTAACTTTGCCGCATGAATGTCCTAAAAGGGAAGAAAGCGGTCTATTACACTCTTGGCTGCAAATTGAACTTCGCCGAGACGAGCACTATCGAGCAGAAAATGAAAGCTGCAGGGGTGGAGACCATCAGCAATGGGGAAGTAGCGGACATTTGTATCATAAACACCTGTAGCGTCACAGAGGTGGCGGACAGTAAGAGCAGACAGGTCATCAGTCGGCTCAGGCGCAGGCATCCTGGGGCATTGATAGTGGTGACGGGATGTTATGCACAGCTCAGACCGGAACAGGTAGCATCACTCAGTGGTGTCAGTCTAGTGGTTGGTGCCGGGCAAAAAGGTGAGATTGTGAATCTCATTGAGAACTTAAGTTTTCCTTCCCTTGAGAAACAAAAAGTCAATGGCCAATGTTCTTCGCAGAACTTAGACACAGGTGGAGCAATGATTAATAAGTTCTTTCCCAGCTGTGCTTGTGGCGAGCGTACACGTTTCTTCTTAAAGGTCCAGGATGGTTGCGACTACTACTGCACCTACTGCACCATTCCCTTTGCCCGGGGCCGCAGCCGTAACGGCAGTATTGCCTCGCTTGTGAAGCAGGCAGAAGAGGTCGCACAGCAGGGCGGGAAGGAGATAGTACTGACTGGTGTCAATATTGGTGATTTCGGCAAGACTACAAGCGAGTCGTTCATTGACCTGCTTCGCGCTCTGGATAAAGTGGAGGGTATCGAACGCTACCGCATCAGCAGCATAGAACCCAACCTGCTTACTGAGGAGATTATACGCTTCTGTGCTCAGAGTCGTGCCTTCATGCCACACTTCCACATTCCTCTGCAGAGTGGGAGTGATGAAGTGCTCCGCCTGATGCATCGTCGTTACGACACAGCTTTCTTTGCAAGAAAAATAGAAGAAGTCCGCCAATATATCCCCGATGCATTCATAGGAGTGGATGTCATCGTGGGCATGCGGGGCGAGACAGATGAGTTGTTCGCCAAGGGGCGTACATTTATGGAGAAATTGCCTGTGAGCCAGTACCATGTGTTCAGCTATAGCGAGCGTCCGGGGACAAAGGCGTTGGACATACCTGGCATCGTGACCCCGGCAAGGAAGCATGAGCGTAGTCAGCAGATACTCGTACTGAGTGATGAGAAACTACATACATATTATAATATATATAAAGGACAGACACGCCCAGTTCTGCTTGAACACAGTCGTAAGGCCGGCGTAATGCATGGCTTCACCGACAATTACATCAAAGTAGAAGTAAAGTTCCCCTCTAACTCTCTCTCTATGGGGGGAAAAGACAACACTATTGTTCCCATCCGTTTGGGTGAGTGGAATAAAGCAGGAGATGCCTTGATTGGTTATTGGGGAGATTAGTTGTGTGGTCGTTTAGGAAATTATGAGTTGAAAGTTGAAAGTAAGCATTGTCATACTCAATTGGAATGGCGCTGATATGTTGCGCCGCTTCCTGCCTTCTGTCATCGAGCATTCGCCCGAGGCAGAGGTTATTGTGGCCGACAATGGTAGTAGCGACGACTCTTTGAAATTGCTTGCGGAACAGTTCCCCAACATCCGTACGATATTATTCGATCGCAACTATGGCTTTGCCGAAGGCTATAATCGCGCAATTGCTCAGGTAGATGGCGACTTATGTCTCCTGCTCAATAGCGATGTCCGTGTGGAAGCCGGATGGCTTAAGCCTATGCTCGACTACATGGAACAGCATCCCGAGGTGGTTGCCTGCCAACCGAAGGTGCGTTGCGAGTGGGCTCCCGAAATGCTGGAATATGCAGGTGCCTGTGGCGGCTATATCGGACGATTGGGCTTTCCTTTCTGCCGAGGGCGCATCTTGGGTACAGTGGAACGTGATGAGGGGCAGTACGATAGCATTGCTTCTGTGGCATGGGCCACGGGAGCAGCTCTACTCATACGGCGTAATGTATATTTGGAGGCAGGCGGCCTTGACGCACGCTTTTTTGCACATCAGGAGGAAATCGACCTCTGTTGGCGTCTGCGCAGCCGAGGCTATGGCATTGTGTGCATACCGCAGAGCGTCATATATCATGTAGGTGGTGGCACTCTACCGAAGGAAAGTCCGCACAAGGCTTATCTCAACTTCCGTAACAATCTGTTGCTTCTCTACAAGAACCTGCCTGAGAAGAACTTCCGCATTGTCATGCATTGGCGCCGTCTGCTTGATGCCGCAGCTGCGCTGCACTTCCTGGTTGGCGGTCACTGGGCAGCATGCCGGGCTGTTCTGCGAGCACATCTTGACTTCCACCGCATGCGTTCGAACTTCAAAGCTGATAGAGACCACAACCTGGCCGTAACTGTTGTCCCTGCTGATCAAATACTTAGCCCGATAAACCTGCTATGGCAGTATTACGCCAGGCGGCGTCATACATTCGACCAACTACCATTGAAGAGTAAAGAATCAAGAGTTAAGAACTAGATATTCATTGATGAAAGCAAGATTTTTATTATTTTTAATGCTCTGCGGCGGGACAGCCTCTGCCCAGCAGACATGGACGCTGCAGGATTGTCTGGACTATGCGTTGGAGCATAACATCCAAGTGCAGAAGAACCGTATCAGTGAAGAGCGCGGCAATGTGAGCCTGTGGCAAGACAAGGGTGCTCTCTTCCCCAGTCTCAACTTCAACACAGGCCACAGCGTGGGTTACCGTCCCTTTACTGAAGTCATAAATGTAGTACAGGGAGATCAGGTAACCAGTACTCGAAGCAATGTCACCTACCAGGGCTCTTATGGTCTGAATGCCAACGTAACCCTTTGGAACGGCGGTATCAACTACAAGAACATCAAGGAGCAGGAGCTGCAGAACCGCATTACTGCCCTTGCCACGGAGCAGAGTGAACTTTCCATTCAGGAGCAGATAGCCCAGCTCTACGTGCAAATCATGTACACAAAGGAGGCCAAGAAAGTCAACGAGCAGCTCATGGCTACAGCAAAGAGTCAGTATGACCGAGGTGTGGAGATGATGAGGCAGGGACAGATGGCCCGGGCAGACGTCGTACAGCTCGAGGCACAACTCAGTAGTGCCCAATATTCCGTTGTCAACAGCGAAACACAACTTGCCAATTACAAGCGCCAACTCAAGGCTCTCCTCGAACTCGATCTTAATACAGCTTTTGATGTATCAGGCAATACACCTACTGACGAACAGGTGCTGGCACTAGTGCCTAGCGCTCAGGAGGCATACGCTAAGGCTCTGGAAGTGCGGCCGGAGATAAAGAGTGCTGAGCTCAGTATCGAGGCAGCCGACATGCAACTTGACATCGCCAAACGTGGGTTCCTGCCTACCATTGGTGCCAGTGCAAGTCTCGGCAGCAATCACTCGTCCGGCAGCAAGAATGCTTGGGGCGAGCAGATGAAGACTAATCTGAACATGAGTGCAGGACTCAACTTCAGTGTTCCTATCTTCGATAATCGGCGCAATATGTCGAATGTCAAGACAGCCAAACTGCAGCAACTATCCTCTAAGTTGGATTTGCAGGATAAAAAGAACGCTCTTTCTAGCACCATCGAGCAGTACTGGCTCAATGCTAACAGCGGCCAGCAGAACTACATCGCTGCCAAAGCACGCGTCAAGAGTCAGGAGGCTAGCTACGAATTGTTGAATGAACAGTTCCAGAACGGCTTGAAGAACACAGTGGATGTATTACAAGGGCGTGACAACGTCATCAGTGCCGAGCAGGACTTGTTGCAAAGCAAATACACTGCATTGCTCAACATACAATTGCTTAAGTTCTATACAGGAGAGAAGATAGACTTATAAACTCTCCGACTTTCTTTCGTGGGAGAAAAAGATTCACAAGGATTATACATTATATATTATATAAGATGAGAAACTTCACATTCATCAAGGCAGCGATGCTAATTGTAGCAGCTGCCATCGTGAGCAGCTGCCACAAGAAGATTGAGTTCACCTACACCGAAGCTGAGGCAGCAGTACAGGACGTCACAACAAGTGTGACGGCGACCGGCACCATCGAACCTGTGACGAGTGTCGATGTCGGTACACAGGTCAGCGGTATCGTCAGCAAACTCTATGTTGACTACAACAGCGTGGTTAAGGCAGGTCAAATCATTGCTGAACTAGACCGTACGAACCTCATTAGTGAACTGAGCAGTGCGCAGGCGAACCTGAAGAGTGCACAGAGCGACCTTGACTATCAGAAGACCAACTTCGAGCGTTTCAAGGCGCTTTATGACAAAGGTCTCATCTCTGCCAATGATTTCGAGCAGGCCCGCCTCTCTTATATTAAGGCGCAGCAGACAGTAACACACCAGAAGGAAAGCGTCAAGAAGGCGCAAACCAATCTGGGCTATGCTACTATCACCAGTCCTATTGATGGCGTTGTGCTGAAAAAAGAGGTGGAGGAGGGACAGACCGTAGCCTCCAGCTTCAACACCCCGACGCTCTTTACTATTGCCCGCGACCTGACTGATATGCGTGTCATAGCAGATGTTGATGAGGCTGACATAGGTGAGGTAAAGGAAGGACAGCGCGTCAGCTTTACTGTGGATGCCTTCCCCAATGATACCTTCCAAGG
This sequence comes from Bacteroidaceae bacterium, assembly GCA_017645845.1. Lineage (GTDB taxonomy): Bacteria > Bacteroidota > Bacteroidia > Bacteroidales > Bacteroidaceae > Physcousia. The sequence goes on along the minus strand of JAGCNQ010000260.1, from coordinate 2,420 downwards.
AGCTGTCACACAGGTGCGTCAGCAGCCGACTACCGAAAGCAATGTCGTAACTTACCAGGTCGTCATCAGCGCGCCCAACCAGGACCTCAAGCTCAAGCCGGGTCTTACGGCCAATGTCAACATCTATACACTTGAGATGCCGGGCGTGCTTGCTATTCCCAGCAAGGCGCTCCGTTTCAAGCCAAGCGAGGCAATGCTCAACGAAGGCGAAACAATCACCGACGTTGACAGCCACCTGAAGGTCTGGACCAAAGAAGGACCGAATCTCAAGGCCATAGCCGTACAGACAGGTGTCACCAATGGTACATTGACACAGATAACAGGCGGCTTGACTGCTGGCACGAAAGTCATCGTCGATGTGCAGAGCAGTATGATGGATATGGAGGAAGGCCCGCAGCAGAACAGCAACCCCTTCATGCCTAAACCAAAGGATAGGAACAAAGACAAGAAAAAACAGTAAGGACCCCCTAACCCCCTTTAGGGGGAATAAAAACAAGAATACACATGTCAGACGTTAATAACAAGCAGGAGTCCCCCCTAAAGGGGGATAGGGGGTCCAAGGTAGTCATCGAACTGCGGGACGTTCGCCGTGACTTCCATGTCGGAAGTGAGGTGGTGAAGGCGCTTCGCGGTGTCAGCTTCAAGATATATGAGGGTGAGTTTGTCACCATCATGGGAACCTCCGGCTCAGGCAAGAGTACGCTGCTCAACCAGTTGGGTTGCCTTGATACGCCTACCAGCGGAGAGTACATCCTGGATGGCGTGCCTGTCCGCAAGATGCGTCGCAGTGAACGTGCCGTCCTGCGTAACCGCAAGATAGGCTTCATCTTCCAAAGCTACAATCTTCTGGCCAAGACGACAGCTGTGGAGAATGTTGAGTTGCCCCTTATGTACAACAAGACCTATAATTCCCGCCAGCGTCGCGAGGCGGCCATCAAGGCACTACAGGCCGTAGGGCTTGGTGATAGGCTCGACCACAAGAGCAACCAAATGTCCGGCGGACAGATGCAGCGTGTAGCTATTGCCCGAGCTTTGGTCAACAATCCTGCGGTCATATTGGCCGACGAGGCCACAGGTAACCTCGACACGCACACATCCTTCGAGATTCTCTGTCTCTTTCAGGAGTTGCACCGTCAGGGGCGTACCATCATCTTCGTCACACACAACCCTGAGATAGCCCAGTACAGCAGCCGCAATATCAGACTTAGTGACGGCAAGATATGCGAAGATGTTCAGAACAGCAACATTCTTTCTGCCGCAGAAGCGCTGGCTGCCCTTCCCAAAATAAACGACGATTAACATGAGCATAAAGAATCTACTTAAAGTTGCCTTCACGGCCATTATGAGCAACAAGTTCCGCTCGTTCTTGAGCATGCTTGGCATCATTATAGGCGTGGCTGCCGTCATCATTATGATGGCCATCGGTCAAGGCTCGAAGCAAAGTATTCGCGAGGACCTGAGCAAGATGGGCACCAACTTGCTAACTATACGCCCGGGCGGTGAGATGCGAGGTGGTGTACGCCTGGATCCCTCTGCGATGCAGACGCTCAAGATGGCTGACTACGAGAGCATTCTCGACGAAGCAACGCTCGTCACACACGTCAGTCCCGAAGTAACTAGCGGCGGACAGGTCATCTATGGTTCCAAGAACACCACCAGCACGATGTACGGTGAGAGTCCAGACTACATGACCATCAAACTCTGGGACATCAAGAGCGGTGATTGCTTTACCGAGGAAGACGTGTTGAAGAGTGCGAAGGTCTGCGTGGTGGGAGCAACGATTGTAAAGGAACTCTTTGGCAGTGAAGATGCGGATTGTATTGGTAAGGTGGTGCGCTTCAAGAGCATTCCCTTCCGTATTGTCGGCGTCCTGAAGTCAAAAGGCTACAACAACTGGGGCATGGACCAGGATAATTTGCTGATAGCTCCCTATACCACTGTCATGAAGCGCCTTGCCGCCCAGACCTATTTCAGCAGCATCGTGATGAGCGCCTTGGCCGAGGAGCTGAGCGATGACGCTATTGACGAGGTGACGCAGATATTGCGGCGTAATCATAAACTGAAGGATGACGCCGAGGACGACTTTACCATCCGTTCGCAGGCTGAATGGATGGAGACGATGTCCAGCACGATGGACACCATCACGCTCATTCTGGTGGTTGCAGCAGCCTTCTCGCTGCTCGTGGCCGGTATCGGCATCATGAACATCATGCTGGTGAGCGTCACCGAGCGCACAAAGGAAATCGGCTTGCGCATGAGTGTAGGTGCGCGTGGCATCGACATCATGAGCCAGTTCCTCATCGAGAGTGTCTTGATATCGCTGACGGGGGCCTTGCTTGGCGTTGCGCTGGGCTACGGAGGCAGCTGGTTGGCGAGCAATGTCTTCATGTTGCCCAGCAGTGTTCCCCTCTGGAGCGTCG
>JAGCNQ010000259.1 GCA_017645845.1 Bacteroidaceae bacterium | reverse complement strand
GTTACCTCGCACTTACCTTGCGGTTATATAATCGAGCGAACCCAGGGGGTTGCCCTGGGCTAAGTGCTTATCGGCCCTTCAGACCATAAAGCCCTGGAATTTTGACGCTTCGACAAAAATGTGATTTTTGTGAATTGTGATTTTAGGGGCGTTTTAGGGGAAAAGGTTCTACTTAATTAGCCGGAGTACCATAGGTTGGAGTGACGGGGCGGATGGTACCATCGGGATTGTAGAACATCTCATCCACACAGACACTGCGCCGCCCTGTGGCAGGACCATAACCATGAAGGGATAGCGTGCTGTTGTGGTAGAACAGATAAGTGTGCCCCTTGTAATCAACGATGCCCGGATGGATAGTGAAGCTGTCTTTGGCTCTTCCCATTATCTCGCCTTTGAAGGTCCAAGGGCCAGTGACCTCGGGAGCCATTGCGTAGGAGATGGTCTCGCCACCCCTTCCGCCTGAAGCATAGACCATATACCACCAATCCTGTCCTTCCTCGGAACGGCGCTTATAGAGCCAGGGACCTTCCACATAGTTCTCCATCGGCAGAGCCATTATCTCGCTGTCAAACTCTATCATATTGGGCTTTAATTTGGCCAGGAAGCAGGTACCATTACCCCAACTGAGCCAAGGAGTGCCGTCGTTGTCGATGAAGACGGTGGGGTCGAAATCGTTCCACCAACCGAGGGGATGGGAGTTGGGCGTCATGCTGTCAACAACGAGGGGCTTCCCAATGGCATCCTGGAAGGGACCTGTAGGAGAGTCGGCAACAGCTACGCCAATGGACTTGCAGTTCGGGTCGGCACATTGGGTGCTGACAAAGTACCAATACTTACCATCCTTCTCTACAACCTGAGCCGCCCAGGCTTCGCCCGAAGCCCAGCTAAAGTCGGCAGGACTGAGGACTACGCCATGCTCTGTCCACGTCTGCATATCTTCGGTCGAGAAACAGAGCCAGTTGGTGATGTTGAAACCATAGAGGCCCTCGTAGCCTGCACTGTCCTCGAAGCACTCATCGTGGCCTGTATAAAGGTATAGGCGTCCGTCGAAGACCACAGGAGCAGGGTCAGCGGTATAGCAGGAACGGATGAGGGGATTGCCCTCGTTCTGAAAAGTTACGGCCTTCTCGCCATTGGTGGAGCAGGCCAACATGGTTAATAAGAGTAGGAAAAGGGGAAAGAGTTTACGTGTCATAAGAGTTGAAGTTAAGAGTTATGTGAGGCCAAAGTTACGATTATTTTTTGAAATAAACTTATTTTCTGCCGAAATGAACGTCAAATAGGAAAATAATGAGTAAATTTGCACATGAGATAACGGACAATTATGAATTATAGATTTTGGATTACGACATTACTGGTCTTGCTGCCTGTGCAGCTGATGTATGCCATCGGGCTGTACGACCTGAGGTGCGAGATGTTACACCAGCCTTGGGGTATTGACAACACGAAGCCGGCTCTGAGTTGGAAGATTACTCCGGGACGGAACGGGCTCAGGCAGACGGCCTACCAGATTCTGGCAGCTACAAGCCCCGAACTGCTCAGTGAGGAGAAAGCCGACCTGTGGAACACGGGCAAGGTGAAGAGCAGCGAGAGCCTGTGGATAACCTACGACGGGAAGGCTCTGACATCGCGCAGCGTGGTCTATTGGCAGGTACGTGCTTGGGACGAGGAGGATAAGCCGGGCGACTGGGCACGGGGTGCTCACTTCAGTGTGGGAATTCTGGACAAGAGCCTTTGGAAGGGTCAGTATATCGGCATGAAACGCCAGAATGTCAAAGTGCAACCCATGCTACGCAAGACTTTCCTCTGCACAGAAAAAGGTCAGGCCTTCCTGCACCTAAACACCTTGGGTTACCACGAGGTCTATCTGAACGGCCAGAAGGTAAGCGACGATGTGCTGGTGCCTGCTATGGTGGAGTTCACGAAGAGAAGCCTCTCTATGACATACAACGTAACTCCCTTGCTCATTGAGGGCGAGAACGACCTGGTGATATGGTTGGGAACAGGATGGTACGAGGCAGGAAAGCCGGGTGTGATGGAAGGTGGTCCCTACGTGTTGGCGCAGATAGACCAATGGGAAAAAGGCGAATGGAACACGCTGGTGAAGACCGACGAAAGCTGGCAAGCTCGCGAGAGCGGGTATTATTTTGACGGCTCGGTCAACCCCTATGCCTTTGGCGGTGATCTGGTGAAAGCAGAAGGACTGTTGCCCGACCTCACACATTCCACTTTAGAAAAAGCAGAATGGAATGGTCAACTCTCAACCCTCAACCCTCAACTCTCAACAGAAATAACCCCCATGATGTGCGAGGCGAACAGGATTCAGCAGGAGATTCAGCCACAGAAGATAACCCGATTCGGGGAAGACACATGGATGGTGGATATGGGCAAGAGCATTGTTGGCTGGGTGCGCATCCATCTGGGGAAATTGCGCAAGGGACAGCAAGTGAGCATCAGCTACTGCGATATGCTGGCACTGAATGGGGATTTCGACTATGGTGTATATACCGACCGTTACATAGCCAGTGGAAAGGATGATGAGGTTTTTTGTAACAAGTTCACTTATCATGCTTTTCGCTACATGAAGATTCAGGGTCTCGAACATCGTCCGGCCATTTCGGACATCGAGGGTCTGAGCATCTATACGGGCTATGAGAAGGAGTCGGCTTTCGTTTGCAACGATGCTGACATCAATGCCATCCACAATATGGTGCACTACACTTTCAAGTGTCTCACGCAGAGCGGTTATATGGTGGATTGTCCCCACCACGAAAGGCAGGGCTATGGAGGCGACGGCAATGCGTCTATCCTGGCAGCACAGACCATGTACGATATGTATCCCCTCTACCGCAACTGGCTGCAGGCTTATGGTGATGCACAGGGCGAGGATGGCGAGGTGCCGCATGTGGCTCCCGCCACTTGGGCTTGTGGAGGTGGTCCCTTCTGGTGCGCTTTCATAGCCAATGCCCCTTGGCAGACCTATCTGCAATATGGCGACCACCGCATGTTGGAACGTTTCTACCCGAATATGCAACGGTATCTGCAGTATGCTGAGAAATATATGCCCGATGGATTACTGAGTCTTGAGAACCGCTGGCCCAGCTCACAAAAGAAGCATTGGTTCTTGGGTGACTGGGCGCTTCCCAACGAGGAACATCAGCACCACACAGAAAGCATCGATGATGTGAACAG
>JAGCNQ010000258.1 GCA_017645845.1 Bacteroidaceae bacterium | reverse complement strand
GCTGTAAACACCAGTCGGTGGTGCGGCGGAAGTCCGCGCAGATAGTCAGCACTACTGGAGCCTGTGTGACCATCGGCTGACAGAAATGGGCAGGTGCCAACAATTCTTTCATGGCCTCGGAGCGCGTCACAATAACACTGTAGAGCTGCAGGTTGCCCATTGTCTGTGTGCGCGAAGCCTCCTCTATTAAGCGATTCAGCAGCTCGTTACTGACGGGCTGCTGAGTGTATTTGCGTATTGTCCTTCTCTGCTTGATGTTCATAGAGCTTTTCCTATCAGTTTCACTTCTAAATCCTCAAGATGGCGCTGTAACTCTTTGTCTGTCTTTAGGCGGGCGTTTATTGTTTTGATGCCGTGCAGGACAGTAGCATGGTCGCGATTGCCTACATAGATGCCTATTTTGCTGGCAGTGAGTTTCGTGTGCTTATGCGCTAAATACATACTCATCTGACGGACAGTAACAACTTTCGCCCTGCGGCTTTTGCCGAAAACTTCCTCCTCCTTGACGTTGAAGTGTTCGCAAGCACAGGTGATAATCTGTTCGATAGTAACGACTTTCTTCTCAAACTTAATGCGACCAGCCAAGATGTGCTTTGCGAACGCGAGGTCAACGTCCTTGCTGTAAACGACAGAGTAGGCAAGCAGGCTGTGGATAATGCCCTCCAGCTCGCGGACACTGTTATTGACATTTTGAGAGATATAGTTTATTACCTCATCGGGGATTTTCAATCCGTCGTGCTTAACGATGCTGTGCAGGATATTTCGGCGCAGGCTCTCCTCGGGCTTCTCCATCTCCGCCATCAGACCACTCTTGAATCGGGTGATGAGGCGCTCCTCCATTCCTTGAAGCGAGACAGGTGGACGGTCGCAAGTCATGATAATCTGCTTGCCGTTCTGACGCAGGTGGTTGAAGATATGGAAGAAGGCATTCTGTGTACCCTTCATGCCGATAAGTTCCTGCACGTCGTCCACAATGAGCATATCGATGCTCTGGTAGAAGTGCATGAAGTCATTAAAGACATTATGGTTGCGTGCGTCGGTGAACTGCACCATGAAGAGGTGGGCGCTCAGGTAGAGAACTCGCTTCTCTGGATGTAGCTCTTTGGTGCGCAAACCGATGGCATTCACCAAATGCGTCTTGCCTACACCGCTGGGACCATAGATGAAGAGCGGATTGAATGTCTGCTGTTCGGGGTGCTCAGCAATGGCTTGACCCACACTGCGCGGCAGCTTGTTGCTGGAACCCTCGATGAAGTTGCTGAAGTTCTGGTGCACGTTGAGTTGTGAGTCCAAGTCTGCTGCGAGTCCCACAGCCTGAGCCAGTACAGGCGACTGGTTTGCGGCGAATCTGCTTGGTGCAGCCTCCTGAACCATGTTGTTGTCGCTCTCTTGACTGACCGTTACATTATCGGCTACCTCAACTTCGTACGACAGCGTTACATCATCCCCAAAGAAACGATTAATGGTAATATGAATAAGACGGCGGAAGTGCTCCTCCAGATATTCGAAGAAGAACTGGGACGGTATATACACAGCCAGCTCCTTCCGGACAGCATTATACGACTTGAGTCTCATCGGGGAGAACCAAGTTTGGAATTGCTGCTCGCTCACGTTGCTGCGGAACATCTCCATGCAACGCTTCCATAATATCTGTTCGTTCCTGTTCATTAATCGTTCTTACGCACGCCTACGCACACTATTTATAATAATGTGTATTCCTTTCGGGCAACTAGTGCCCATTTTGCTTCATTAAAATTTTTGGCGAATTCGACTGCAAAGGTACTACATTTTCTTCATTCTGCCAAACTTTTTTGTGCTCCCGAAAAAGTGCTCCGTGGCATAACATTCTGTTTTTCAAACATCGGTAAGATAGGGTTGAAAAAATCTCTTATTAAGCTCTTGTGAATGTCTAATTGTCTGTATTTTACATGATTCTATCTTGTGCTTGTGATAGGAGTTCATTGTGTGGCGTATCCATAACCTGCGCAATTATATGGAGTTACTATTGGGGCTTATGACAGAATTTTACGTTCTTGCTATTTCGTCAAAATCTAAATAGGAAAAGAAACAGAAATTCTGAAAAAAACATATTTCTTCTCACAATAAAATACCCTTTTTCTTCGTTTTAAATATAGAAGCAAACAAAACAGTTTGCTACATAACACTAACCACCCATATCATTCGCCTATGGAACAAGCTTTACCTCTACCTTTTTTTCAGCCAAGCACAGCGGTTCTGGCCAAGATACGTCAGTTTGCCCGTACTTTCCGACCACAGCCATACACAGTAATTCTTGCTTGACATGATAATTGCCCCATCATTGCTCGCGGCCAACTTCGCCAATCTCGAAGAAGAGATGAAGTGGTTCAATCAGAGTACCGCCGACTGGCTTCATATTGACGTTATGGACGGTGTGTTTGTGCCCAACATATCTTTTGGATTCCCTGTACTAAAGCATGTTGCCCGTATCTGTCAAAAGCCTCTCGATGTGCATCTCATGATTGTGCAGCCCGAGAAGTTCATCAACGAAGTGAAAGCACTTGGAGCTTATATGATGAATGTTCACTACGAGGCTTGTACCCACTTGCACCGTGTCATCTGGCAGATTCACGAAGCAGGTATGAAGGCTGGCGTTACGCTTAATCCTGCCACACCTGTCTCTGTACTCGAGGATATTGCAGCCGATGTTGATTTAGTGCTGTTGATGAGTGTCAACCCCGGGTTCGGCGGACAGAAGTTCATTCCCAATACTTTGCGGAAAATCGTTGAACTGCGCCAATTGCTTGACAGGACAGGCAGCAAAGCCCTCATCGAAGTGGATGGCGGTGTCAACATAGAGACAGGACGCCAGGCAAAGGATGCAGGAGTCGATGTACTTGTAGCTGGCAGTTTCATCTTCTCTGCCCCTGATCCCGCCAAGGCTTGCGAAACCCTATCCACACTCTAAAGGGCTGTTTTCACTCTTCATGCCATGATTGTCCAGCACCCGATGCTCTGGTGCGCTGCCCTTTTTGCGGCAGGCATTGCTATTGGCTTGCAGTTTCCTTTCCCTTATTACTATCTTCCCTTGCTTGCCGTATCGGTCATTGCATGTACCTTGTTGCGTGCTTCCCGATATTGGCATGATATCCTGACCATTATCGTTTGGCTGCTGCTGGGATGCAGTAGGGCAGCTATCTGTCCTTTCGGAGAGGCGGCTCCGGATTGGCAGCAGACTATCGGGCAAAAGACAAAGACCGTACAGACCACTTTAGTAACTCGACTCAAGAGGGCTGGTCTTTCGCCAAGCACACTTGCTCTCTGCTCCGCTTTGACGGTTGGACAGAAGGGTGAATTGAAGCGTGAGACGCGCCAGGCATACAGCAAGGTTGGTGTAAGTCATTTACTGGCTCTGAGCGGTATGCATTTGGGCATCGTTTATGCCTTCCTGTATCTCGTATTCATTCGCGGAGTGCGCCATACGCGTTGGCGATGGCATGCTTTACCCCTCGTCCTGCTTTGCCTGTGGGGCTATTCGCTGGTAGCTGGCATGCCTGTTTCGCTGGTGAGAGCTGCACTTATGCTCTCCATCTTTACCGTGATTTCCCTGATGCAATATGGTACCGATCCCTTGCATCCTCTTGCCCTGAGTGCCATCATCATTTTGCTGATAGTACCCACTGACTTGCTGAGCATCAGTTTTCAACTTTCCTTTGCTGCTGTTTTCTTTCTCACCGCGCTATGGGCACCTCTTAGCGAGCGGTTCCCTGAACTATCATGGGCAGTGAGATTGCTGGCGGTATCTTGTGTCGCTCAGATAGGCACGATGCCCCTGACACTCTACTATTTCCACCAATTGCCCTTGCTTGCTCCGTTGCTGAGTCTGCTGCTCATACCGATGACGACGCTCATCATCTACCTGGCGCTTGCAGCAATGGTACTACCTGTCGCACCTTTAGGAATGATTCTGAATGCTGTTGTACAGTCACAGGAGAAGATTATTCAAAGAACAGGTAGTCTTCCCTTTGCTACCCTGACCGACATCTATCCGAGTGCATTAGCAGTTGCTCTGATGTATGGTGCAATGATTATTGCTATAGTAAGGCTTAGGACACGCACTTCCATCGAATAAACATTTCAGTTCATGCAGAAGGCGTCCGACTTAGAGAGAACTTAGAGAGAACATAGAGAGGGAGTGGAGAGGGAGTGGAGCAACTACGGAGGAATTCATGTATCATTTACTATTTGTATTTGACTATTTAATCATTGACCATTGAACTCTTAATCCTTTTAAACTATTTAGAATCATTACTTTACTATTTGTTCGTTTGCCATTTACGGAGTTTGGTTGCAAGGGTAAGTCGATTTTCTGATATATGCAAATTTTTGACTAAATCGCATAAAATGCCAATTTTTGTCAACAAAATCAAGAAAGTCAAAAAGTCAAATGAGGGTGGATGTTGAAATATTCTATTTGCCATCAATCTTGGCATCCTTTTTCTCGGTTACCTGGTTGGCAAATGGACTTCTAAGAATCATTATAATAGGAGCTGACTGCCAAATTGTACTCTGTAAACTCGAAGGTTTTGTGCCATTGGTGTTAATATTCGTTAATTAATACGCTGTTTTTGTCTTTATTTGATAAAATAATTGTACTTTTGTAACGAATATAGCAGAAATAATATACTATTTTCGCAGAGAACGTGAGTAAACATTATATTTTTATTAACTATCAAAATTTAAAAAAACAATGAGAAAGTTTACCTCTCTTGTCATCTTGGGCCTTATGTGGTTCGCTGGTTCGTCAGCTTTCGCAGACGAGCATGAGTACAGGAACGGTATCTGTACGATGCACGACGAATGCGATGCTCATTTCCAGCGTCCCGAACAGGATGCGGATGGCTTCTACATGCTTTACAATGTGGGCAATGTGGAATGGATTTCACAGCAGGTCGCTGACAACAACATCGACTTGGACTGTAAGTTGATGAACGACATCGACTTTGAGAATGTTGAGAACTTGCACAGTCCTATCGGTCCTACTGATGGCCGCAAGTACAATGCAACGTTCGACGGACAGGGGTTCCGTATCAAGAACATGATTATCAACCGCCCCGATACCGAGAGGCAGGGCTTCTTCGGTGACCTTCGCGGTAATCCTAATTCTCGTGGACAAGGTACTGTCATCAAAAACCTCATCATCGACAAGAGCTGTTC
>JAGCNQ010000257.1 GCA_017645845.1 Bacteroidaceae bacterium | reverse complement strand
CTGGCTGAGTCTGCTACGCCGCAGCTCCGCCATGTGTGGCTTTGCCATTTGAGCGAGGAGAACAACCATCCTGTGCTTGCACGAAAGACGGCAGAATCTGTGCTCCGTCAGCATGGTATCATTCCGGGCGTGGACTTTGAACTGGATGTACTGAAGAGAAAATCTCCATCGGAGTTCTATTCTCTCACTTAAAACGAAAAAAAAGAGCAAAACATTTGGCAGATTAAAGAAAAGTTCATACCTTTGCAGCCGCAAACAACAAAAACGATGCGTCCTTAGCTCAGTTGGTAGAGCAATTGACTCTTAATCAATGGGTCCAGGGTTCGAGCCCCTGAGGGCGTACAAGGTAAAGGATGAGCTGGATGACAGTTCATCCTTTTTTAAATATATTATAATATGTATAGGACAAAGACATGTGGCGAGCTTCGTCTCGCCAACATAGGAGAGAAAGTCACCCTGGCAGGATGGGTGCAGAGTATCCACAATCTGGGCGCACTGACGTTTGTTGACCTGCGTGACCGTTACGGCATCACCCAGCTTGCTTTCAATGAGGACGCTCCCGAAGAGCTCCGTCAGCAGGCAGGACGCTTGGGCCGCGAATTTGTCATCCAGGCTAAGGGTGAGGTGGCCGAGCGCTACTCCAAGAACAAGAATCTTCCGACGGGTGACATCGAAATCCTCGTCACAGAACTTAACATACTGAACGAGAGCCTCACGCCTCCCTTCACCATCGAAGAGATGAGCGATGGCGGTGACGACCTTCGCATGAAGTACCGCTATCTCGATCTGCGCCGCCCCAATGTGCGTTGCAATCTGGAACTGCGGCATAGGTTCGCCTTTGAGGTTCGTCGTTACCTCGACCAGCATGGTTTCCTGGAGATAGAGACGCCTGTTCTGGTAAACAGTACGCCCGAAGGTGCCCGTGACTTCGTCGTACCCAGTCGTATGAACCCAGGTCAGTTCTATGCTCTGCCCCAAAGTCCTCAAATATTAAAGCAGTTACTTATGGTGTCTGGCATGGACCGTTACTTCCAAATTGTGAAGTGCTTCCGCGACGAGGACTTGCGTGCTGACCGTCAGCCGGAGTTCACACAAATCGACTGTGAGATGTCGTTTGTTGAGCAAGAGGACATCCTACAGATGTTCGAGGGCATGAGCCGTCACCTTTTCAAGACGCTCAAAGGTATTGATATTCCTGAACTGCCCCGCATGACGTGGGCAGATGCCATGAAGTACTACGGCAGCGACAAGCCCGACACACGCTTCGGCATGAAGTTCGTTGAACTGAAGAACGTGCAGCCCGACAATGCTTCTCGTGAAACGGTGGAGAGCATCTTCCCCGCAGGCTTCCAAGTCTTTGACGAAGCTGCCTATATCGGTGCCATCTGTTGTGAAGGTCAGGCTGTCTATACACGCAAGCAACTCGACCAGCTTACCGACTTTGTGAAGCGTCCGCAAGTGGGTGCCAAGGGCCTTGTTTATGCCCGCGTCGGTGAGGACGGCAGCGTGAAGAGTTCCGTCGATAAGTTCTATACGCCCGAAGTGCTCGAGCTTCTCCGAGAAAAGATGAACGCCAAGGCTGGCGACCTCATTCTCATCCTTTGCGGCCCCGATGCAATGAAGGTGCGCAAACAGCTCAGCGAGCTTCGTCTGGAGATGGGCAGCCGTATGGGGCTGCGCGACAAGAGCAAGTATTCTTGCCTTTGGGTCATCGACTTCCCGATGTACGAGTGGAGCGACGAGGAACAGCGCCTTATGGCCATGCACCATCCTTTCACTTCGCCCAAGCCCGAGGATATTCCCCTGCTCGACGCCGACCCCGCCAGCGTACGTGCCAATGCCTACGATATGGTGGTCAACGGCGTAGAGGTAGGCGGTGGCAGCATCCGTATCCATGATGCGAAGCTGCAGCAGAAAATATTCGAGATTCTTGGCTTCACACCCGAGCAGGCGCAGCAGAAGTTCGGCTTCCTGATGAATGCCTTCAAGTACGGAGCACCCCCACACGGAGGTCTGGCCTATGGTCTGGACCGCTTCGTCAGTCTTTTTGCTGAGCTTGACAGCATCCGTGACTGCATTGCCTTCCCAAAGAACAACAGTGGCCGCGATGTCATGCTTGATGCACCAGGTCCCATTGACCAGAAGCAGCTCGACGAGCTCTGCATCAAGGTAAAGTAAAAAGCATTCCTTTGGGAATTTTATTGGAGCGCACTCAAAAAATTATTTCTCTGCGTAGGAAAAATATTTCGGGTGCGTTCCAATAATTTTATCTCTTGAGAATTTGGGACTTGTTGTCTGAAAGCGGATTTTGTGATTTGTGATTGCACGATATATATATGTGCAATCACATAATCACAGAAATTGCCACGCATTTCAGAGGGCTGATAGATGCCTGACAGGGAGTTGTGGCGGACAAAAAACTTTCCGCGGCGTTCATGGTTTGGGGCTCTTTTTCAGCCAGCTGTCGCCTCGGAACCTCAAAAGGAAGATGAGGCCTCGGAAGCACAGTTCTACTGCCATTGCAATCCATACACCACGCAGTCCCATGTGTGAAACTAACAGGGTGGCGAGGGTAATACGCACAAACCAAATGCTTGCCAGGTTCATCGTGCAGGGAATCAGCGTGTCTTTCGCTCCGACAAAGATACCGTAGCAGACAATGCTTGCAGCAAACATCGGTTCGGCAAAGGCCTCTATACGCAGCACTTGTACGGTGAGCTTTTGCACGGCTGCGTCGGGTGTCATGACGCTCATAAGGGCAGGCGAACAGCAGTACATAATCACACCCATCAAGGTCATGAAAGTCATGCCCATGCCTAAGGTGATGCGTCCGAAGCTCCGTGCCAGGAAGCGACGGCCTGCCCCAAGGCTCTGTCCCACAAGTGTCGTGGCTGCATCGGAGATGCCATAGCCGGGCATATAACAGAGCGCTTCAACCGTGATACCGAAACTGTTGGCAGCGATGGCAACTGTGCCAAGCGGCGCAACAATGATAGTACTCACAATCTGCGCGCCACAAAGAATGACGTGTTCCACCGCAATTGGCGCAGCGATACGGACACTTTCCCTCAATGTGCTTAATTGTGGAATAAAGGTACCGGTGTCCTGCCTGAGTGATAGCTCACGGCTTCGCACAACGGTGAAGTAGCACATCAGCGTAGAGCAGATGATAAAGGCAATCGCTGTGCCCAGGACGGCTCCCACAACACCTAATCCCGCACCGGGTATGTTAATTGATAATTGATAATTGATAATTGATAATTGATAGGTGCGCGTAGGGAAGATTAGCAGCCAGTTGAAGAAGACATCGAGCAGACAGAGACCAATATTCAATATGCTGGGAATGTGCATATTGCCGCTGCACCGGAGCATTCCGGCACAGAGCGAGTTGAGCATCGAGAAGGGCAGACAGAGCGAGAAGAACATGAAGTAGAGACTCGCATCGTGGCAGATGTCCTCGCCGCCTCCCAACCAATGGGGTAGGTAACTGCTGATGCTGACTCCGATGCCGCTGAGCAACAGGGCAAAGAGAATACATGACAGGAAACTCTGCCTGAGTACTTGGCGTGCTCCTACAAAGTCGCTGGCACCTATCTTGTGTGCCACCTGAACATAGAACCCGACGCTGACAGCAGCACAGAGACTGCCGAAGAGCCAGATGGTGGTGCTGACCAGACCGATGCTGGCGCTGGCATGGGCACCAAGACTGCCTACCATGCTGGCGTCAATGTATTGCATCATGATGTGCACCAACTGTGCCATCATGCTGGGGAAACTGAGCAAGGCGGTAAGCTTGACTTGAGATAATGTGTCGAGCTTGCCGCCTTCTCGTATGAGCGATAGCAGCCGGTCTTTACTCTGCGTGTACTTCATGGATGGTGCAGTCGGCGGGTGCTTTCTGGTTCCTGTCGATGATGAGTTCTCCGATATGGCCGGCAACGGTAATGCTGCCGCTGGTGGGGTTCTTAATACTGTGAATATCCCCCTTGATGGTGGCTTTCACTGTACTGTACTCAAGGGCGAGGTTGGCATCGTCTCCGAAAGTACAGTCTTCAAGGGTCAGGTTCTCACAGTAACAGAGCGGCTGCGGACCTGTGATATGGCAGCGGATAAGAGTAAGGTTGCGGCTGTACCATGCCAGGTACTCACCGTTGATTTCGCTGTCGGTGATGGTAACGTTCTCGCAGTCCCACAATGCATCCTTGCTGTTGAGCAGGGAGTCCTTTATCTCTACGTTCTTGCTGTACTGAAAGGCATAGTTGCCTTCAAGGTGCAATTTTTCAAGCGTAACATTATCGGTACGCATGCCGAGATAGTCGGCATTCAGTATCTCGCAATTGCGAATGTTAACGCGGTCGCAGTCCCAAAGCGTTTCCAATGCATTGGTGAAGCGGCAATCCTGCATTTCTATGCCTTGCATACGTCGGAACATTTTGGGTGCATCCACCAGACAATGAGTGAGCTTTCCGTTTTCACTATACCATAGAGAAGAGCGTGCCGAAGTTTCGAACCGGCAATTGTGAGCAAGAAAATGCCTACACTCCCAGAAGACATACTTGCCCTCAAAAGTACAGTCGTAGGCTTCGATATTGCCACTCTCCTTGATGCTGGACTCGCCGAGGTGGATAGTCACACGTTCCAACCTGGCATCATGCAGCTTATAAAGTGGCCGCTCACCACCGAATTCCTTATCCTGAATCTCAATCATATTATTGTCATTGACAGTCCCCTCTAACTCCCCCTTAGGGGTAGGACTTAGTATAGTAAGCCTCCCCGGGGAGGCTCGGTAGGGTCTTTTATTCCATCAGCTTCCTGTACCTTATCCTCTTAGGCTCTTCGAGACCGAGACGTTTGAGTTTGTTCGCTTCGTAGTCGGTATAGCTGCCTTCGAAGTAGAAGACGTTACCGTCACCCTCGTAGGCAAGGATGTGTGTACAGATACGGTCCAAGAACCAACGGTCGTGGCTGATGACCACGGCACAGCCGGCGAAGTTCTCAAGACCTTCCTCCAGAGCACGTAGCGTATTGACATCGATATCGTTAGTCGGCTCGTCAAGTAACAGTACATTGCCTTCCTGCTTGAGTGCCATTGCCAGATGCAGGCGGTTGCGCTCACCGCCGGACAGTACGCCGCATTTCTTTTCCTGGTCGGTTCCGCTGAAATTAAAACGGCTCAGATATGCGCGGCAGTTGATGTCGTGTCCGCCCATTCGCATCAGCTCGTTTCCCTGGCTGATGACTTGATAGACGGAAAGGTCAGGTTTGATGTCCTTGTGGCTCTGGTCCACGTAGGATATTTTGACGGTCTCGCCAACTTCGAAAGTGCCTGCGTCGGGTTTCTCCAGGCCCATAATCATGCGGAACAGAGTTGTCTTGCCTGCACCGTTGGGACCTATCACGCCCACAATGCCGTTGGGAGGCAACATGAAGTCCAAGTCCTTGATGAGCACTTTGTCACCGTATGCCTTGCTTACACCGTGTGCTTCGATGACCTTGTTGCCAAGGCGCGGACCGTTGGGAATGAATATCTCCAACTTCTCCTCGCGTTCCTTCTGCTCCTCGTTCAGCATCTTGTCGTAGGAGTTCAAACGGGCCTTACCCTTAGCCTGACGCGCCTTGGGCGCCATGCGTACCCATTCCAACTCCCGTTCCAAAGCCTTGCGGCGCTTGCTGGCCACCTTCTCTTCCTGAGCCATACGCTTGGTCTTTTGCTCCAGCCATGAAGAGTAATTGCCCTGCCAGGGAATACCTTCCCCGCGGTCAAGTTCCAGTATCCAACCTGCCACATCGTCGAGGAAATAGCGGTCGTGTGTAACGGCAATGACGGTGCCCTCGTATTGCGTGAGGTGCTGCTCAAGCCAGTCGATGCTCTCTGCATCAAGGTGGTTGGTTGGCTCGTCAAGCAATAGTACGTCGGGCTTTTGCAAAAGCAGACGGCAGAGTGCGACACGACGGCGTTCACCACCACTCAGATTCTTGACGGGTTGGTCGGCAGGCGGACAGCGCAATGCATCCATCGCACGCTCCAGCTTACTGTCCAGATTCCATGCATCTGTGCTGTCGATGATGTCCTGCAGCTCGCCTTGACGAGCGAAGAGTTGGTTCATCTTGTCCTCATCCTCGTAATATTCGGGCAGACCGAACTTCTGGTTAATCTCCTCATATTCTTTCAGGGCATCCACAATATGCTGTACACCCTCTTTGACCACTTCAATGACTGTTTTGTCGTCGTCGAGTTTAGGCTCCTGCTCCAGATAGCCGACGCTGTAGCCGGGGCTCCATACCACATTCCCCTGATACTGCTGCTCGATGCCAGCAATAATCTTCATGAGTGTGGATTTACCGGCACCATTCATGCCTACGATGCCAATCTTTGCACCGTAGAAGAAGGAAAGGTAGATGTTTTTAAGGATTTGCTTCTGGTTCTGCAGGATGACCTTGCTCACGCCGACCATCGAGAAGATGACCTTTTTGTCGTCTATTGTTGCCATAAGTTACTCCAATTTGTCGTCGCTGAGTTTCATTGCCTTATAGGCTTGCTGTGCAGTGATAACGGTCTTGAACTTGGCGTAGTGCTTGCGGTTTACAGCAGGTTCCTTTTCCTCCTGCTTTTGCTTGGCTTCGAAGAGTTGATCACATTGAGTAGCAGTAAGCTTGTTTGCTGCAATGGCATCCTCCAATTCGTTCTTAAGCTTCTTGTATGGGTCTTTCAGGTCGGAAAGTTCCTTTAGGTAGGCCTCGAGCAGAGGCTTGAATTTCTCTTGTACATCACTCTTGAGTTTGAGGTTCTTCAAAACGTATGCCACGCGTGCATCGCGCTTGTTTCCAGCAAGAACGGAAGAGGGCATAGCAATGGTCAGGCCGATGAGCATGACCGCAAGGAGCATGAAATGTTTCATTGTTTATATAAAGAAATAATTATTTTCCAGTGAAGCGGCTGTAGATAACTTGCATCTTGATTGGGTTGGCAGTTGTGCCGCGTGCCAACTTGGTACTACAAAGACTTAAATCTTGATTGACAGACACTTCTGCGGATGAACCATAGCTGTTTGTTGTAGAGGCAGTGACGACGGGTACTACTACCACATGGTTCCAGTCGGGATGTGCGGCTTCCCATTCTTCCTCTGTCATTCCTGATGCCTTCATGCCTGCTTTCTTCTCATGCTGACAATAAGAGATGAGGCGACTGATGTTGTTGAAATTGTAGCTGTTGTAGGTTGCAAAGAAGTATGTGGTGAAGGATTGTTGTGAGTCACTCACTTGATGTTCCTCGAAGAAACGGGTGAAGTTTTGCTTGCGCACGAGCAGGAGTTCTTGTGGAATGCCCAAGGCATAGTCGTCGTCCAAAGCATCCTCGTCCTGATTATTGACGCGGGTGAGGGTAAGGGATGCACGGCTAATGCTGTCGTTCTCGTGTCCCCTGAAGATGTCGTCTATGGGTAGAATGAGCTCGGTGCAAATACCTGCGGGCGACTTGAGCATCGTATATTGTTCGTTGCCCATCAGCCTTTTCAGGTTGCTGCTCTCAAACTGTGTGCACTGAATAACTTCCGGGGTAGCTGAAAAACGGCAGTACCCAGAGATTATAGAGTCGGGGTAAACACCGCTTTTGAAACGGAAGTTGAGGTTCATTGTGCATACCGTAAGGTTAAGCATAGTACCAGTGCCGCTGACAGTACGGAACAAAAAGCCCGGACAGACATTGCGGATGAAAGAGTAGGAGTCACGGAAAAATTCGGGGTTGCTGTAGTACGTCTTCATGATGTTTTCGCCTAGCTCGCGAGGCAGGACAATGCGAACATTGTTTGAATAGTCCTTGCTGGCACGCTGAATGTCGCTCAGTGCGTAGTCGGTGGCAGTGAATACTTTGGTGGTGACGGGACCCTGTTCAGTATCCACAAACTGCCAAAGGTCTGTGTCAGTGTAAAGGTTTAAAGATTCTTCGAGCAACTTGTCCTTGTTCATGCTAAGAGGCCATACTTCAACCTTCATCGGGTTGTTCTTGTCGCCAAAGGTACTTTTGATGAAGAGATGTATCTCAATGGAATCGCAGAGATATCCATTCTCATCAGGGATGATGTTTTCCTTTTTGGGGAATGTGTAGTTCTCAAATGAATGGAACTGTGTTGCAAAAGTGGCTGTAATGGCCTCGTCTGTTTCCGGATCAATAACTCTGCCTAAATAGCAGGTCGTGCTACTCGCAGGTACAACAGCATTAAGTACGTCGTTCGAGAGAACATCAAAGGATGCGCTCGAGGTACTAACAGCATCTTGCTCGGGATATACTCCAAGCGCCCCCGTGTTCTCTGTGCAACTTATGAATAGAAAGGCTATGGCTATCACGGTAGCTAACCATGCCTGAAAAGTTTTTTCCAATTTCAACTTTAACTATGAACTAAGAACTTTAAACTATGTACTTCACTCTTCCTCTTCCTCCACTCTTCCAGTGTTCCAGATGGTGTCGTAGAAGGGGGTGTAGCTGATGCCGAAGCTTTCTATGCTGACGGATTGCAAGTATGGCTTTTCCAGTCCTTCTGCAAATTTTGTTAGCTCTTCGTTTTCTGCCAGGAAACCAATACCGTCTGCATACTTGATACCCAGTTTGTTGAGCATAGGAACTAGCTTCTTCTCGCCCAAACCTCTTATGGCAGAAACTGTGGCATTTCGGTAAGAGATAATGCCGTCTATGTTTGCTGGTACGGGAGCAGCGAGCATTTGTGTCGAGGGAGTGAAGATGACCTTACAGTCGCGGAACGACGGCTCTTCGGCGTATGCTGTCTTGACGTACAAGGGAAGGAAACTGCTCATCCAGCCCAAACAGTGAATAATGTCGGGCGACCATTTCAGTTTTTTGATGGTTTCCAGAACCCCACGGGCAAAGAATGCTGCGCGTTCAGCGTTGTCCTCGTACTCTTCACCATCAACATTCACAGCCATTTTGCGTCCCATGAAGAAGTCGTCATTATCAATGAAATAAATCTGCATTTTGGCAGCCATAATGCTTGCCACTTTGATGACGAGGGGATGGTCTGTGTCATCGACCACAATGTTTATGCCACTCAGCCTGATAACTTCGTGCAGTTGGTTGCGACGCTCGTTGATAATTCCCCATTTGGGCATGAACGAGCGTATTTCCCTGCTCTTTTCCTGAACTGCCTGAGGCAGGTATCTGCCCATTATTGCCATGTCGGTTTCGGGCACAAAAGGCAGCATCTCTTGTGTGACGAAGAGTATCTTCTTGGCTTTTGTCATCTGTTTATATACTATATATAGCTGTGCAAAGTTACGATTATTTTTTCAATTTACAATGAAAATGTGTTCCTTTTCACACTTTTTAGAATAAAAATCACAAAATAATTCTTAATTCTTAATTCTTAATT
>JAGCNQ010000256.1 GCA_017645845.1 Bacteroidaceae bacterium | reverse complement strand
TCCGCAAGATGAAACTCAAGAAGTAGTAGGGCAAAATAAAAATGACCCCGTCGGTCAGGACTTTAAAGGGGTCAAAAACAAAAGGTTCTCAGGGGTCAACGCCGCTTTGCCCTCGGGGGTCAAACGCGCGCGGCTTTTCCAACAGGTTCCAACTCGCATTTACTATCAAGTGACATTGCTACCGAGTTTCGTGGTCGTGGTGACGAAATACATGTCTGGCCGCTCACTTTTAAGGAGTTTATGACAGCTTATAATGGAGATATTGTGGATGGTTGGCAGGAGTATTACACTTATGGCGGATTGCCCAAGATTCTTTCCATCAAGGGCGACGACAAAAAGACAATCTACCTCAGAAACCTTTATCGCACGGTCTATCTAAGCGATATCTATGATCGCCACAACATCGAGAATAAGGCCGAATTTGAGGAACTGGTACGAATATTGGCTTCGAGTGTAGGCAGTCCTGTAAATCCAACCAATCTTGCTAATACATTCAAGACCGTAAAACGGCTGAATAACATCACTGACAAGACCATTGAGACCTACGTTGGCTACCTGCAGGATGCTTTCCTTATAGAGAAGTCCGAACGTTATGATATCAAGGGGCGAAAGTACATTGGCACTACGCCTAAATACTATTTCAAAGACTTGGGACTGCGAAATGCTATCCTGTCATTTCGTCAGACGGAAGAGAATCATCTGATGGAGAACATCATTTACAACGAAATGCTCTATCGTGGTTTCCTCGTGGATGTGGGTAACGTGTATATCCGGGTGAAAAATGAAAAAAACGAGTGGCAGCGCGTAACACTTGAGGTTGATTTTGTATGTAACCTCGGCTCACGAAGATATTACTTGCAATCAGCATATAGATTACCTGACGAAGACAAAATGCAGCAGGAGAAACGTTCATTGATTCAGATAAGCGACTCGTTCAAAAAGATTGTGATTGTAGGTGAGCGTATGAAACTGCGTCGTGATGACTCTGGTATTGTTTTAATGGGAATATTTGAGTTCCTTGCTAACAAAAATATCTTGGATGCATAGTAGCTACACAAAGAATGAGATGGAATATTAAGACAAAAGCTATATTTATTTAAAAACACTTCATCAGACAAGGCTCTTTGCGCTTTCTGAATGACTGTGAAAACAAAAGTAGGTCGGAAAATAGTTTCCCGACCTACTTGATTATAATAACAAGCTTATCGCTTATTCTGCGCGAAGTGTGAAGCGCTTGAAATCGGTGACAGTAAGATCCTTGTCGACGCTCTTGAGGTAAGAGGCAACGGTGAGGTTCTTGTCCCAGATATACTCCTGACTCATCAGGCAGCTTTCCTTGAGGAACTTGTTCAGGCGACCCTTAGCAATGTTCTCAATCATGGCCGGGTTGAGGTTGGCAGCCTTCTCTGCAGAAACGGTTGCAATAATCTCCTTCACCTTGGCAACATCCTCGGCTGTAATCCAGCCCTTGGTCTGGTTGCTCTCCATGTGGTCTTCGCTGTCGAAGTGTGCGGGGTTGTAGCCGGCCTTCTTGATAGCAGCCTCAACAGCCTTCTGCACTTGTTCAGCCTTGGACTTCTCGATGGCAACAGCCAACTCGTTGTCCTTGACACTCTGAGGCACACCGCTCTCGTCGATAGCCACAGGAGCTGCGCTGGCAATCTGCATAGCAATGTTCTTGCCTACGGTCTCATCCTCGACCTTCTTGTTCAGGGCGAGCATAGTGCAGAGACCGTTACGGTTCATGTGGTTGTAGGTAGCGATGTTCTCGCCCTCGATTGTGCAATAACCGTCGAGTTCCATCTTCTCGCCTGTGATACCGCTGCGAGCAGTAACGGCGTCGGCAATGGTACCATCGCCCATAGGCAGAGCCTTCACTTCATCGAGAGTCTTACACTTTGCAGCAACAGCAGCGTCCAGAATAGCCTTGGTCAGAGCCACGAAGTCAGCGTTGTTGGCTACGAAGTCGGTCTCACACTTGAGTGCGATGATTGCACCGAAGCCATTTTCAGCCTTTACGAGCACGCAACCTTCTGCAGCCTCGCGGTCGCTACGTTTTGCAGCCACAGCCTGACCCTTCTTGCGCAGGTATGCTACAGCACCATCCATGTCATCGCTTTCTGCCAGAGCCTTTTTGCAGTCTGCCAGACCAGCGCCCGTCATTTCACGGAGCTTCTTGATATCATTCATTGTAACTTCCATAGTATGAATGTTTTAATCAATTTCAAAATTAATAAATTCAAAATTCAAACATTACTCAGCCTCGGGTGCTTCTTCTTCTTCCTCGCGAGCCTTACCGCTGCGACGGCCTTTCTTCACGGGCTGGTCTTCCTGCTCTGCAGCAGCATCGCTGTCGGCCTTCTCAGCCTTACGCTCCTCAAGACCCTCGTTGATGGCAGCACAGCAAGCCTGAAGGATGACCTCGATGCTCTTGCTTGCATCATCGTTAGCGGGGATGACAAAGTCGATATTGTCAGGATTGCTGTTCGTGTCAACGATAGCGAATACAGGGATACCCAGACGATTTGCCTCGCGAACGGCAATCTGCTCCTTCAGTACGTCAACGACGAAGAGTGCAGAAGGCAGGCGGTTGAGGTCTGCGATAGAACCGAGGTTCTTCTCCAGCTTAGCACGCTGGCGGCTTACCTGCAGAATCTCACGCTTGGAGAGATTGCTGAATGTGCCGTCGGCAATCAGCTTATCGATGTTACCCATCTTCTTCACAGCCTTGCGGATGGTGGGGAAGTTGGTGAGCATGCCACCGGGCCAGCGCTCGATAACGTAGGGCATGCCTACAGAGGTGGCGAGGTCGGCAACGCATTGCTTGGCCTGTTTCTTGGTAGCGACAAAGAGGATTTTCTTTCCGCTCTTGGCAATCTGTTTCATGGCTTCGGCTGCTTCATCAACCTTGGCGACTGTCTTGTGCAGGTCGAGGATATGAATGCCGTTGCGCTCCATGAAGATGTAAGGAGCCATAGCGGGGTTCCACTTTCTCTTGAGGTGACCGAAATGACATCCGGCCTCCAATAGTGTCTCAAAATTTGTTCTTGACATTGTGTGTTTTTTTTTGTGTTGTTTACTTTCTTTGTTAATTCTTTTGTGTTAGAACCAATCTGGGAGTAGCCCTTTCCATATAATATATTATAATATGTATAAGAAAAGGAGTCAGGCAGATTTAGATGCTAAACAATTTGATGCAATCCAGTATCCTCTGCAGCATTAACGCTTACTGAACTGGAAGCGACGACGTGCCTTTGGACGTCCGGGTTTCTTTCTCTCGACCTCGCGGCTGTCGCGTGTCATGAAACCTTCGGCGCGGAGTGCCTTCTTGTCCTCAGCGTTAATCTTCACCAAAGCACGGGCAATAGCCAGACGCAGAGCCTGAGACTGGCCAGTGTAACCGCCACCATAGAGGTTGACGTTGATATCGTACTTCTCGACTGCATCAAGCAGAGCCAAAGGCTGCTTTACCACAAACTGCAGGATGGTGCTGGGGAAGTACTCGGTCAGGTCACGCTTGTTGATGGTAATCTTGCCATTACCTTCTTTGACATAGACGCGGGCTACGGCGCACTTGCGACGGCCCAGAGCATTAGCTATGTATTTCGTATCCATAATTGGGTTTATTTATACTGGTTAATATCGATTGCCTTGGGATTCTGTGCCTGCTGCTTGTGTTCGGCACCGCCATAAACATAGAGATTGGTAATCAGCTTGTCTGCCAGCTTGTTCTTGGGCAGCATGCCTTTTACTACGCGACGAACCAGCTTTTCTGCGCCATTGGGCTTAGCCAGAATCTCAGCAGGAGTTGTTCCACGCTGGCCACCAGGATAACCTGTGTATGACAGATAAACGTGGTCGGTCATTTTCTTACCAGTGATGATAATCTTGTCGGCATTCACGATGATAACGTTGTCACCGCAGTCCACATGGGGAGTGAACTCAGCCTTGTACTTGCCTCTCAGCAATTTTGCCACCTTAGTGCAGAGGCGACCCAGAACTTGGTCAGTAGCATCAACTACTACCCATTCTTTCTTCACGGTAGCCTTGTTCATCGAGATGGTCTTGTAGCTCAAAGTATCCATTCTTTGTCTTACTTTTGTTTGTTTCTACCTTGTTTATTTCTCTTTTGTCGGTGCGATTCCCGAACCGTCCGTTCAGGCCAATGATGCGGACTATTCACACGCTCCGAGAGGGCCTTTTAGGGACCCTTTGATAATAATCGGCGTGCAAAGGTACAACTTTTTCCCTAATCTGCAAGCGTAGGTAGAAGTTTTTTCTTTTTTAAATGCTTATTTTTTGTTTTTTACAAAATCTCTGAGGCAGCGCATCACCGGCCAGATGCCTGGGAGCATGATGATTTTTGCAATGCATATCTGCCGATTGTTGCTGATACCCATTTCGTGTTGAATATGTAAGGCTTCAGTCCGCAGCGATGTTTTTCCGCTTCGGAAGGCGTGCATCAAAAGCTTATGGATACGAGCCTGAAAGAAATTATCCAACTTTTTGTCGGAAATATGGAATGTGTTGGCCAGGTCGAAAGAGAGACGTGTGGCATTGGCCCAAAACAAGAATTGCTTCTCCTCGCTGTCGGGATTTGAAATGGTGTTTTTGCTGCAAGAATAGGCAAGGGTGGGTTTGTCGATATAGGCCACATCGCCCATGCGAGCCATAAAAAAGGCAATCTGCATGTCTTCGCAGCGATAGGTGTCAGGGTCAAAGAATTGTGGATAGTCTGTCATGGCTCGTCGAACCCAGTCGTTACGGTAAAGTGATGTGCAGAGATGTATGGCTGGTCGCTGTCCAGGCATTAGGATGTCGGTGAGAAGGTCCTTGCCGTTGAACATTGAACATTGATCATCGGATGTCGTACATCGTTCTTTCAATGGTTTTCCGGGTGAAGTCATCTTTCCCGTTTTTTCATCGTACCTTAGCCAATCGGTGTGTACAATTCCGACGTTTGGGTTCTTGTCCAATATGAGAGATGACTGTTCGAGTTTCGTGTCGTCTATCCAGAAATCATCGCCCGAGCAGTCAGCAATGTATTTTCCTCTACAGGCACGGATACAATCGAAGTAGTTTCTCACAAATCCCTTGTTGGATTTGTTGGCCAGGATGTGAATCTTGTCGTTGTGTTGTTTCTCGTATTCTCTGCAGATGGCAAGAGTGTCGTCTGTAGAGCAGTCTTCACCAATGACAATTTCTATGGGCAAGTGACACTTTTGCGCCAGAATGCTGTCGAGCGTTCGCCTGATGGTGTCTTGCTGATTGTAAGTGCAAACGATGACGGATATAAGGTCTTCATAGTTCATAATTCAAAGTTCATAGTCCATAGTTTTGCAAAAGTAGCATTTTTAATCCACAAATTGTTGTTTGCAGTTAATATTTATATGGTAAAAAGAAAAACTATGAACTATGAGCTATGAACTATGAACTTTTTTTCGTACCTTTGCATCCCGATTGACATAAAACCCATGGATGAACTCAAGAATCTGCATAATGCCGAAACTAATGATGTCTCTTACGACCATGTGTTGAAATATACAAGCATCTTTGGTGGTGTGCAAGGCCTGAAGATGCTTGTCAGCGTGGTGCGTGAGAAACTCACTGCCCTTATCCTTGGTGGTTGGGGAATGGGACTAATCTCTGCCTATAGTGCGGTTTCTGAGTTCCTTAATAGGGCCAGTAACATGGGCATCCCCTTGAATGCTACGCGCCGAACGGGTGAACTTTTTGAAGTAGGCACAGAAAAGGAGATAGCACATCAGGTAATGGTTATTCGTACTTGGGTGCTATGGTCGGCTCTTCTCTCTATCCTTATCTGTCTGTTCTTCTCGCCCATCATCAGCTATTTCTTTTTCGAACATGATTGGCACCGTTGGCCTGTGGTGATGCTTACTTCGCTTGTGGCGGTAAGTAACATTATTGCGGAGGGTGAGTGTGCCATATTGAAGGGCTTGCGGCAGGTGCGTAAAGTTGCCCTGATAGAAACGATACTGGCACTTAGTACCTTGTTTTGCACGATTCCGATGTACTATTTACTGGGTATTCGCGGAGTCATTGTGGGACTTATCGCTTGTGGTTTTCTGTCGGCAGTGGTGCATTTCTTCTTTTCGCTTCGTTTGGTATCGTATAAGGTCCGACCACTTTCGCAAAAGACTTTCTGCGAGGGTTTGCCGCTTATTAAGGTTGGCATTCCCTATGTGTTGGCAGGAGTAGCCAATTCTTTCCTGCCGATGGTCATAGTAGCCATCATTCTTGCTAGTCATTCAGAAGCCGAATTAGGACATTACAGTGCAGGGTGGAAACTGATGATTGGTTATTCAGGGCTTGTTTTCCTCGCGTTGGAATCTGATTATTTTCCGCGTCTTTCTTCTGTCAACAACGATAGGTTACGTATGAACGAAACTATCAATCAACAGATTGATGTCTGTACGCTTCTTATTTCTCCTTTGCTTATATTACTCGTTTTGTTCATGCCGCTTGTCATACAGTTGTTATATAAGGATGAGTTTCTGGTTGTAACAGGTATGGCCACGATTTCTGTCTTCTACACATTCTTTCGTTGTATGGCATTGCCGATGGGTTATAGTGTTTTAGCTAAAGGACATAGTATTGTTTATTTGGTGTTGGAGGTCTGTGATGATGTGCTTTTAGGCTTGCTTATCTGGTGGTGTTATAACTCGTTTGGACTTGTTGGTGCAGGAATTGCTTTCTCAGCCGGAGCCTTATATGATTTGGTAATCTATTTCATTTATTGTCATTTCCGCTATGGTTTTGTGTTCCGCAGAAGCACATTGCTTTTCTGCATTGGACAGTTTATCTGTCTGCTCGTAGCCGTAGAGTATTGCTTTGTTGTTTCTCCTTCCCCAGAGGAGAAGTACACGGTAGGCGGCATAGCTTTTGTCGTGGCGTCTGCTTTGAGTTTCTACCAGTTGTTGCATCGCTCGAACTGCGCAAAGTGTATAATCCGTAAGTTTAAAAAATAGTGATAATTTATTCTGTATAATATGAAACGTAATTTGCTTCTCACATTCTTCTGTGTATGTACTTTTGCTTCTTTAGCACAGACAAAGCAGTCACTTATCAGCTATGTGGAACCTCGTATCGGAACTGCCCATTGCCGGGCTTTCCATTTTGCTCCAGGCTCTATGCCTTTCGGAATGGCCAAACCTGGTCCCTCCACTAACGGTTCGTTAGGTAATGCTGACGGTTGGCAGGCTACAGGCTATGACTATCGGGACACATCCATTGAGGGTTTTGTCTGCACCCATGAGTTTCAGGTAGGCGGCATCACGGTGGCACCTTCTACAGGTTTGTTGCTCACTACGCCTGGTAATCCGGATGGAACAGGTCCACGAGGTTATCGTTCTTCCTTCAGTCATGAAAACGAGTTCGCTACAGCAGGCTACTATCAAGTGATGCTTAACGATTATGATATCAATGCCGAAGTAACGGCTACGGAGCGTGTTGCCTTCCTGCGCTTCACCTATCCCGAGACCTTAATGGCCCATCTCATTTTTGACATCGGTCATCAGCAGGGCGAAAGCGGAAAGGTGAAGGATGCAGAGGTGTGGGTCAATGAGGATGGAACCGTGGAGGGATGGGTGGTGACGCGTCCCGAATACATCAAGAAATATCAGCCCGGAGCCGACCAACGCATCTATTTTTCTGCCGAGGTGGACACTAAGAACGTGAGTTTCGGCGTTTTCAACGGCGACTCTATCAGGGCAGAAGAGAATTATGCGCACGGCATAGGTGCAGGAGCTTACCTTAATTTCCACACCAAAGATAACCAACAGATAACGGTCAAGGTGGCTATTTCCTATACTTCTGTGCAGAATGCCCGCATCAATCTCAAGGCAGAAGCAAAAGGTGTTAGCTTTGATGAGGCCAAAAATGCCTCGCAGCTAATATGGGAAGAGGCATTGAAACGCATTCAGGTGGAAGGAAAGAATGAGGAAGACCTCAAGAAATTCTATTCTGGCCTTTATCATGCTCTACTTGGCAGAGGCGTTATGAGCGATGTCAATGGTGCCTATCCCAAGCACGATGGCACTATCGGACAGATTCCCTTAAAGAATGGGATGCCCCAGTTCCGTATGTTCAATACGGATGCAATGTGGGGAGGACAGTGGAATCTGACGCAACTCTGGGCATTGGCTTACCCCGAGCATCTCTCGGAGTTTGTATCCTCAACCCTTCAGGAATACAAGGATTGTGGCTGGCTGGCAGACGGCTTGGCCAACTCGAAGTACGTTTCCGGCGTAGGTACAAATCAATTGCCACTGATGATTGATGCAGCCTATCAGTGTGGTATTCGCGACTTCGACTTGGACCTTGCTTATGAGGCCTGCTTGAAGAATGAGATGGACGGTAACCATCGTCCAGAAGGTGCAGGCAAAGACGATACAGCAGACTTTGTAGAACTGGGTTATGCTCCTCATAAGAATCCGGGTGAGCGTGGCGAGGACTTTTATTTCTCTGGCTCCCATACACTCGAGTATTCTTTCTCTGCTTATGCCACCGCAATGCTCGGAAAGAGTCTTAACAAGATGAAAGACTACGATAAACTTATGTGGATGGCCCGCGGTTGGGAACGCATCTTCGACGAGAAGACGGGATATATGCATCCTCGTCTTAAGAATGGCGAGTTTATTGCCAACTTCGACCCCATGCAGGTATGGCGCGGTTTCCAGGAGGGCAATGCTGTGCAATATACTTTCTATGTGCCTCACATGCCGGAAGAACTCATTAAGAAAGTTGGAAAGGACGAGTTCAACAAGCGTCTGAATGATATTTTTGTCGCATCTCAGCCTCAAATCTTCTCAGGCGGTAAAGAGATTGACGCCTTCGCAGGACTTCGTACTTACTACAATCAAGGCAACCAACCTTGCCTGCATATCTCGTGGCTTTTCAATCATAGTGGTCGTCCCGACCTCTCTCAGAAGTGGGTTCGTGCTATCTGTGATGAGTTCTATGGCACAGATGGCATTCACGGTTATGGTTACGGACAGGATGAGGATCAGGGGCAGTTGGGTTCCTGGTATGTGATGTCGTCTATCGGCCTTTTCGCTGTTGATGGTCTGACCTCGCCCGAGCCTGCCTTCTCTATTGGCAGTCCGATTTTCGACAAAGTCACCATTAAACTCAATCGTGATTATTTCAAGGGCAATGAGTTCGTCATTACTGCCAAAAACAACTCCAAGAAGAATATCTATCTTCAGTCCGCCAAGACCATCAACGGCAAGAAGAGCACCGCAGGTAGCATAAAGTTCGCTGATGTGGTTGATGGAGGTTCCCTGGAGTTGACTATGACCCCCAAACCTGCAAAAACAAAGAAGTAGAATAAAAAAGATTGAATTGAATAATCAACCGTAAATGAGATGATAACTTTCTTCAAGACTCCGCAACAGAGCATCATAGCAACTGAGAGCAAGTGTCCCCTCTCTGCTGCAGAAATAGAAAAGCTTTGCTGGCTGTATGGTGAGGCAAGCACAGAAAAGGAACAAAACTTGCAAGGTTATTTCATCGGTCCTCGTCGGGAAATGATTTCTCCTTGGAGCACCAATGCAGTGGAAATAACGCAGAATATGGCTATCTCCGGCATCAGCCGCATAGAGGAATATTTTCCTGTGAGTGGTGAAGATGCAGATTATGACCCCATGTTGCAGCGTATGTATCACGGGCTCAATCAGGACATTTTTACTGTTAACAAGAAGCCTGAACCGATTATCAGTATCGAAAATCTGGAGGAATACAACGAGCAAGAAGGTCTTGCACTTTCTCCTGAAGAGATAGAGTATCTGCATCAGGTGGAAGGTCAGCTTGGCCGTAAACTCACTGACAGCGAAGTTTTTGGCTTTGCCCAGATTAACAGCGAGCATTGCCGACACAAAATCTTCGGTGGAACCTTTATCATCGATGGCAAGGAGAAGGAGTCGTCCCTCTTCCAAATGATTAAGAAGACGACCCAAGAGAATCCTCATCATATCATTTCCGCATATAAAGATAATGTTGCTTTTGCCGAAGGACCTGTCGTTGAGCAGTTTGCCCCGCAGGATCACAGCACGAGCGACTATTTCGTTATCCGCAACATTGAGAGTGTCATCAGCCTCAAGGCTGAGACGCACAACTTCCCCACAACGGTGGAACCTTTCAACGGAGCTTCTACAGGAACAGGTGGTGAGATTCGTGACCGTATGGGTGGAGGCGTTGGTTCATGGCCAATTGCAGGTACTGCAGTCTATATGACCAGTTATCCTCGCACAGAGGAAGACCGTGAGTGGGAGCAGCTTTTGCCAGTTCGCAAATGGCTCTACCAAACGCCTGAGCAGATTCTTATCAAGGCTTCTAATGGTGCCTCGGATTTCGGAAACAAGTTCGGACAGCCTCTCATCTGCGGTTCTGTCTTGACTTTCGAACATCAGGAAGGTCAGGAGCAGTATGCTTACGACAAAGTCATTATGTTGGCTGGTGGCGTAGGTTATGGAACGAAACGCGACTGCTTGAAGAAAGAGCCCCAGAAAGGCAACAAGATTGTGGTTGTTGGTGGTGATAACTATCGCATCGGACTTGGTGGAGGTTCCGTCTCTTCTGTAGAGACAGGTCGTTATTCTAGCGGTATCGAACTCAATGCTGTTCAGCGAGCCAATCCTGAGATGCAGAAACGTGCCAACAACCTGGTGCGTGCTCTTTGTGAGGAAGAGGTGAATCCTGTTGTCAGTATCCACGATCACGGAAGTGCAGGCCATGTAAACTGCCTCTCAGAACTTGTTGAGGAATGTGGTGGACTGATAGATATGACCAAACTCCCTATTGGCGACCCAACACTTTCCGCAAAGGAAATCATCGCCAACGAGAGCCAGGAACGCATGGGTTTACTTATCGATGAGAAGCATATTGAACATGTCCGCCAAATAGCCGAACGTGAGCGTACTCCACTTTATGTGGTGGGCGAGACGACGGGCGATGCCCATTTTGCCTTCCAGCAAGGCGATGGAAGGCGTCCTTTCGACCTCGATGTAGCGCAGATGTTCGGGCACTCTCCCAAGACCATCATGCGCGACAAGACTATTGAACGCAAATTTGCGCCTGTTGACCCTAAAGTTCTAAAAGACCTTAATGACCTTAAAGCCGCTCTCGAAAAGGTTCTCCAGTTGGAGGCTGTTGCTTGTAAGGACTGGTTGACAAACAAAGTTGACCGCTCTGTGACAGGCAAGGTGGCCCGTCAACAATGTCAAGGCGAACTACAGTTGCCGCTTAGTGACTGTGGTGTTGTAGCTCTCGACTATCGCGGAGAGAAAGGCATCGCCACAGCTCTCGGTCATGCTCCTCAGGCTGCTTTGGCCAATCCTGCTGCCGGTAGTGTGCTTTCTGTTGCGGAGTCTCTTACGAATATCGTTTGGGCCCCCTTGGAGGAAGGATTAGACAGCATTAGCCTCAGTGCCAACTGGATGTGGCCGTGTCGTGCTCAAGAAGGTGAGGATGCACGTCTTTATCAGGCTGTTGAGGCCTTGAGTGACTTCTGCTGCGCCCTTCAAATCAATGTGCCGACAGGTAAGGACTCGCTGAGTATGACGCAGAAATACCCTGATGGCACGAAGGTTATTTCTCCGGGAACGGTCATTGTTTCTAGCGGAGGTCAGGTGAGCGATATTAAGAAGGTCGTTAGTCCTGTTCTTCAGAACGTGCCTTCTACCTTATATCATATAGACTTCTCATTCGACGAGTTGCATCTTGGCGGTTCTGCCT
The DNA here is from genome assembly GCA_017645845.1 of Bacteroidaceae bacterium. Taxonomy (GTDB): domain Bacteria; phylum Bacteroidota; class Bacteroidia; order Bacteroidales; family Bacteroidaceae; genus Physcousia. The sequence goes on along the minus strand of JAGCNQ010000256.1, from coordinate 4,986 downwards.
TTGCTCAGATTCAGGGAAAAGTCGGCAGTGATGTGCCTACAGTTCGTGATGCCGAGTACTTCCGTGATGCTTTCAATGCTGTTCAGGAGCTTATCAAGCGCGGACTTATCCTTGCTGGTCACGACATCAGCGCTGGTGGTCTCATCACAACTCTCCTTGAAATGACCTTTGCTAATACTAAAGGCGGACTTGAGATTAGCTTGGATAAGATAAAGTGCGACGAACTTGTTAAAATCCTCTTTGCAGAGAATCCGGGTATCGTCATTCAGGTGGCCGACAAGAACCGTACGGAGGTGAAGAAACTTTTGGAAGATGCAGGAGTTGGTTATGTTAACCTCGGGCGTCCTTGCAAGGAGCGCCACATCCTTGTTGAGAAGAATGGTGCTCAGTATCAGTTTGACATTGACCATCTGCGCGATGTTTGGTACAAGAGCAGCTACCTGCTTGACCAGAAGCAGAGTTTCAACGGAAAGGCTAAGGAGCGCTTCGAGAACTACAAGCAGCAGCCTTTGGAATGGAAATTCCTGCCTTCTTTCACAGGCAAACTCAGCCAGTATGGCCTCAATCCCGACCGTTGGAAAGATTCAGCGTCCAACGTTCAATCTCCCAAGGCCGCTATTATCCGCGAGAAGGGAACGAATGGTGAGCGCGAGATGGCTTACATGCTTTATCTGGCCGGCTTCGATGTGAAGGATGTTATGATGACCGACCTCATCACGGGTCGTGAGACATTGGACGACATCAATTTCATCGTCTTCTGTGGCGGCTTCTCCAATAGTGATGTGCTTGGTTCTGCAAAAGGTTGGGCAGGTGCCTTCCTCTACAATCCCAAAGCAAAGGAAGCCCTCGACCGCTTCTATGCCCGCAAGGATACCCTTTCGCTCGGCGTCTGCAACGGCTGCCAGCTGATGGTGGAACTTGGATTAATTAAAAATTCAAAATTAATTCAAAATGATGAGAAGCCTCGCATGTTGCACAACGACAGCCACAAGTTCGAGTCGGGCTTTGTCGGTCTTACCGTACAGCCCAATCAGAGTGTGCTGATGAGTACCCTTAGTGGCAGCAAGTTGGGCATTTGGGTGGCTCATGGAGAAGGTAAATTCAGTTTGCCAGGCAAGGAAGAGGATTACAACATTGTGTTGAAATACAGCCACGAGGGCTATCCCGCTAACCCTAACGGAAGCGATTTCACAGCAGCAGGTATCTGTAGCGTCGATGGCCGCCATTTGGCCATGATGCCTCACCTGGAGCGTGCCTTCTTCCCCTGGCAATGCGGTTACTATCCAGCCGACCGAAGGCAACAGGATCAGGTGACGCCTTGGATAGAGGCTTTCGTCAATGCACGCAAGTGGATTGAAAACATTGAATGTTGATAATTGACCATGTTTGAACTTTTCAAAACTTTCTTCCAGATAGGCTTCTTCACTATTGGCGGAGGTTATGCCATGATACCGCTCATCGAGCGGAAGGTGGTGGATGAGAAGGCTTGGGTAAACGAGAAGGAACTGCTCGACCTAATTGCTGTTGCGCAATCGTGTCCGGGTATTTTCGCTGTGAACCTCAGCATTTTTATCGGTCACAAACGAAAGGGCAATTGGGGTGCTTTGGTTAGTGCTATCGGTACTTGCCTGCCTTCATTCCTTTGCATTTTGGCCATTGCACTCGTCTTTCAGCCGTTCCGCGAGAATGTTTGGGTGGAGCATTTCTTCCGGGGCATCCGTCCTGCAGTAGTGGCCCTCATTGCTATACCCGTCTTCAGGATGGCAAAGAGTGCAAAGATAAACCGTTACAACGTCTGGATTCCCATTGCTGCAGCCTTCCTTATCTGGATGCTTGGCGTCAGTCCTATCTTTGTCGTCCTTGCAGCTGGAGTCTCTGGATATGTCTATGGGAAATACCTGAAAGAAGACTTTACAGACCCCCTCTAACTCCCCCATAATGGGGAGAATAACAGACCCCCTCTAACTCCCCCATAATGGGGAGAATAACAGCCTAAATCGTAAATAGTAAATAAAGAATAAAGAAGATGATACTGCTTTTGGTACAATTGTTTTGGACGTTTTTCCTCATCGGACTTTTCGGCTTCGGCGGAGGCTACGCCATGCTTTCCATGATACAAGGTGAGGTGGTCGGGCATTATCATTGGATGACGATGGGACAGTTCACCGATATTGTTGCCGTTAGCCAAAGCACTCCTGGTCCTATCGGCATCAACAGTGCAACGTACGTCGGATATACTGCGCTTGTCAATGCCGGCTATGCGCCTTATTGGGGCATCCTGGGCAGTTTCCTTGCCACTTTTGCCGTCGTGCTGCCCAGTTTCATCCTGATGCTGCTCATCAGCAAGTTCCTCATGAAGTATCGCAGCCATCCTTCGGTCGAGAACGTCTTCAGCGGCTTGCGTCCGGCTGTTGTGGGTCTGCTTCTCGCTGCGACTTTGCTTTTGATGAATAGTGAGAACTTCGGCTCGGTGTCTGAGAATCCTTGGCGCTACTTTATCAGCATCTTCCTCTTTGTCTTTGCCTTTATCGCCCAGAAAGTGTATCGCCTCGGCCCCATCCTCATCATTCTGCTGTGTGGCTGTGTCGGCATCATTCTGGGCCTGTAAAAGACTTTTCCCCTTTCCTGTCCGATAGAATTCCGGCTTACATTACAGGCGGAATCCGAATACAGCACGGGCACGCCATCTGGTGTGGTCGGTATAGTGGTCGAAATTGCCAAACACAGATGAGTTGACGAAGAGGGTAGAGCCAACGAAGTATCTGGGGCTGATGTTATAGATAATTGCCGCCCGGCTGTTGATAATCCAATCGGGGAAGTGGGTATATTCTTTCATTTTCTCGCCATCCATCGTGATTTTGTTATAATTGTAACAAATGATAGTTGGCATTACTGAGAGGTGGAAGAGCCATTTGCGGCACACCAGATTATAGCCATAGCCGCCACCAATAGCTACGCTTCTTCCCTTGATGCTGGTCTCGGGAGAATCTGCTGGTGCGTTTTCGGTAGTATTGATGGTGCCTCCCATAAAAGAGAAGCCTGCCAGCCACGAACCTGCCGAACGTTTCTGAATGTAGGACTGTGAGAAGGCGGCAGGACAGGAGAAACGCCGATGATTGAAAATCCAGTAACCTGTGAGGTACAGCATTTTCATCTCCACGAACTCCTTGTCAATATGATACGATTCGGTGCCTGAACTGATGTCACCTGAGAGTGTGTTGGACCTTTGGTAGTTTAAATCAATAATATAACGGTTGGAGGAGGCGCTGACGTTAAATTCATAGTCTTTGTTGCGACCGCTCAGTTTGCCTGGATTGATGGAAAAAGCGGCTGCAATACCCATATAGCTCGCACCAAGGCTAACCGTTCCTCTCGTGGCGGTAGAGAGGTGGGTATGTATGTTGTTCTCGCCCTCTTCATTCCTATAGCGGAAGGTGTTGCCAGACAAATTTCCCCTTAACCTGAGCGTAAGCCTTCTGTCGGGGCGGCAGATGTATCCCGTGTCATACGTAACGCGTTCGTACCTTACACGCAAAAAGCTGTCCGCCCGTTCATAAAGCCTTTTTATCTTGCTTTGTGGGAAAGCACAGACGCTCACCATCAGCATCAGAATAGTGGCACAAACCCTCGTCATTTTCTCACTTAATCAACAATTTTTTCGTTGTTCCGTCGGAGTAGCGGATGATGTTGATACCCTTCTGAGGCTTGTCAAGCTTGCGGCCACTAAGGTCGTAGATTGCGGCCCCTTCTTCCGTCTCCCCGAGGGGAGAGACAACCTTTACAGGGTCGTCTGCGGGGTCGAGGGCGTGGGCCCATAGATTGAAGTTTATCCATTCGCGATCCGTCCTGAAATAGTTGGTACTTGCGCCTGGCACGAGATGCAGGAAAGCAACGTTGGCTTGTATGCGTGACTTCCAGAAGCAGTTGCTGCCGCCTGTGTCGGAGGAAAGTTCTGGTGGCTCTATGCCATAGCAATAGACATCCTTCAGGTCGTAGAGCGTGAGGGCTTGCTTGCCGACTTTCTTCACGCCCGAGCCGAGCGTGAGTTTCTTCACGTGGTCGTCGGGATGCTGACCTAGGTCGCCGTCGCCTTCATAATAGAGGAAGTAGGGCTGTATCTCCACGTCAACGCCTGTGACGACAATCTCCTTGATTTGGGGCATCAGGTCAATCCATTTCAGACGGTAAGCTATCTCTGGGTCAGTCGTTTGTTTTGTGCAGTTCTGCGGCATCTGCCCGTCATAGTCAATGGTCAGCACGCCGTCCTCAAAGCGCCAGAAGCCTTTAGTACCCAGGAAGCCTTCCTTGTAATTTTCAACTTTTACCGTACAGGAAGCTGTCAGGTAGTTCGAGGTTGAAGCGTAGATGTATGTCACACCATTTCCAACAGCCGTCACCAATCCGTTGTTGTCCACCGTGGCTATTGCCTCATTGTTGCTTGACCAGTAGATTGTCTTGTCGCTCGCGTTACTTGGTTGTATAGTTGCTGTCAGCTGATAAGTCTGTCCGTGGGTGCTGAGTGTCAGGCTGCTCTCGTTGAGGGTGATGCTTGTAGGCAGGATGGAGGCATCAACTTTTACTTCGCAAGTTGCAGTCTTGCCGTTAGAGGTCATTGCCACGATAGTAGCTTTGCCATCGTTTTGGCCAGTCACCAGTCCTGTATTGTTCACAGTTGCCACATTTGTGTTGGTGCTGTACCAAGTCACCGTCTTGTCTGTGGCATTGCTTGGTAAGACAGTGGCTTGGAGTTGATACGTCTGTCCGCCATTAAGGGTGAGCGAAGTTTGATTGAGAGTGATGCCGGTAGGCAGAACTTTGTCTTCTATTGTAATCTCTGGGAATCTCACATAAAAATATGAAAAACCTGAATCGACGATTAATCCATGAACCTGACATACAACGCCATTGATTTTCACCACAGTACTTTCCGACAAAACATAGGTGCTGTAATCACATCTTACTTTATAATCAAAGAACCATGTGCCT
>JAGCNQ010000255.1 GCA_017645845.1 Bacteroidaceae bacterium | reverse complement strand
TCCATCCAAAGGGCTGATGCATGGAAGGTAGGATGCATGTGATCACTTCCACGTTGCAGCGTGAGACCACGACTGTCGAAGTAGTGGTCCTTGCCGACAATCTGCCTCGTCAGGTCGTTGATGCCCGTGTCTTCCCTCCAGCCAGGAACACCAATCCAGACATAGGGTGTGTTGCCCAGTTCTTGGAGTATACGGCGAATACACGTCTCCCGACCGGCTGCATTTTTGATGAATTGCTCGTTGGCTCCCAAGCTAATCATGACGAAGGTGGGCTTCACCTTATTAATAAAATAATGTAGGGTGTCGGTCTGTGCCCATATCTCGGTCGTAGAACTGTACCAAACAACATTTGTCATCTCATACCCATTGGCGAAAGCATAACTGTTCATGCGGCGCAGGAGTCCCTCCACCATTGAATCGCCGAAGAAGAGAATGTGGTGGGAGGAAGAATCAGGTAAGGATTCCTTCTTTTCTTCCTTTAATATTACTGTGTCCTCCTCCTTCATGGGGGAGTTTGAGGTTGTACTGGAAGGTGAAAGGGTGAAGGTCTGTATTTTACTGAGTTTCCATCCTGGAGGCGGTATCTGCACAGGGCTGTAGGCATAGAAGATGATAAATGCCAACGGCAGCAAGAGTATCGCTATGATTTTCAAATAAGCCCTCATATCTTTTGTCCCTTGCTTCCTGTACCACCCTCTTATTTGGAGATATTCATGCGTACAATTTTCTGCTCTTGATTGAGCAGGGCATTGACGTGATAGAAATTGGATGTTGGCAGGTTCGTGTCGCTGCGACTGATTGTCTCTTGCACAGTAACTTCTACAGCGTATCCTATGTTGCCATCTGGGAGTGTTTCTTTGCGAACATTCATCTTCTGCTCAATGAGATAATGGAGCCCGATTACATCATTCGCCATCTTTTCACGAGCGTATTGTACTACTGCCTCCGCATCGGCATTCTGTTTTCCGCAGAAATTTATCATCGTGTCTGGAATGGCCTGACGGACAGCCTCAATGTCTTGATTGGCAATGGCTTTGGAAAAGAAAGCTTCGAGAGTTCCGCGTATCATGGAACGTTCGCCCGAGGTAACTTTTGCAATCAGCAGGGCATTTTTCCTTTCTGCTGCTTCGCTAACGTAACGGCCATTTGGATGTAGTTTCAGATAGTTGGTGACAGCTTCCTCACTACCGATAGTCTGAGCGTCTTTCCAGTCGATGGAGTCGAGCATGTCCTCGCAGATACGCTGACGAAGAGAACCTGGATGGTCTTGCATGAAGTGCAACACATTGGCGCGATTAATCTTCTGTTGTAACTGCTTCCATTCCTCTTCTTCTTTTTGAAGCACATGCATACGCTCATTAATTTCGTTGTAATGCTCACTTTCGGGATAGTCGATGAGGAACTGCTGATAGAACTCTGGATTTGTAACACCCTCCAGCCGTTCGTAATCAATCTGCTCCTTTTGCTGCTTCTTTTGTTTGTCGTAAAAGTAGTAACCAGTACATAGAAGGCCGAGACAAAGGATAGTTAAAACCACTCCTACCCAAGGAATGTTTTTTTTACTATTCTTTCGACCTCGTTCTGTCCCTTTCCCTTCGAGGGAGACGGAGGCAGCCTGTTCGGTACTCTCTCCTGAGGGAACAGGGAGAGTGCTTTCACATTCCGGGCATTTGTCTTGAGTCACGAGACAATAGCTGCCACATTTAGGGCATTTACGAAGCTGGCCGGAGATTTTAGTGCCGCATTGAGGACAGGTGCCAGCCATTGAGGAAACTTGCCCACGGCATTCGGGACATTTGATAATCATCTAGTCCTTTACTATTTGACGATTTACAATTCTCTATTTAAGTCTAATACGTTATGGGAAGGGGCTGTAAGATACAAAGGGACATCGGCTTTTTGTGGCCGTGCCCCTTTGCTTCTTGAATATGAAAAGTGAAACTTACTCCTCAGCCTTTTCCTCCTCTACAGGAGTTTCTTCTACGACTGGGGCAACTTCTTCTTCTACTACTGGAACTTCTTCCTTAACTACGGGAGCTTCTTTAGTTTCCTTTTTATCGTCCACCTTCTGTTCCTTAGCTGCGGGAGCGTTTTCGGCAACAACGGTGAAAGGTACCTCAGCTGCAACCTCCTTGTGGAGTTTAATGGTAGCTACATATTCGCCAGCGGCCTTTACGTCCTTGACAACGATGATCTTACGATCAATGTTAAATCCAAGCTTCTGGAGTTCGTCGGCAATCTGCAGGCTATTTACACTGCCGTATATAACGCCCGTACTGCTCACCTTGGCATTGATGGTCAAAGAGACTGCGTTCAACTTCTCTGCAAGAGATTCTGCATCAGCTTTAATCTTAGCAAGCTTAACGGCCTTTTGTTTGAGTTCTTCGGCGAGGACTTTCTTTGCGCTTTCGCTAGCGATGATTCCTTTGCCCTGAGGAATCAAGTAGTTGCGGCCATAGCCGGGCTTAACATTCACGATATCGTTCTTGTAACCGAGTCCGATTACGTCTTCTTTCAGTATAATTTCCATGTGTCTTCCTCCTTAATTTACTTCATCAAATCAGTTACGAAAGGCAGCAGGGCCAGATGACGGGCACGCTTAACGGCCTGAGCAACGCGGCGCTGGTACTTGAGAGAAGTGCCGGTGATGCGACGGGGCAAAATCTTACCCTGCTCGTTGAGGAACTTCTTCAGGAATTCGGGATCTTTGTAGTCGATATACTTGATGCCGCTCTTTTTGAAACGACAGTACTTCTTCTTCTTGACATCGATAGCGGGAGCGGTCAAGTAGCGGATTTCTGATTGCTGTGCCATGTTTATGCCTCCTGCTTGTTAGATTTGTTACTCCTTCTCTTGGCTGCATACTCGGCAGCGTACTTCTCCATCTTAACGGTCAGATAGCGGAGCACTTTCTCGTCACGACGATATGCAATCTCGAGAGTCTTGATAGTCTCGGGTGCTGCATTGAACTCAATGAGCACATAGAATCCTGTTGTCTTCTTGTCGATGGGATAGGCAAACTTCTTCAGGCCCCAGTTCTCCTCGCTGATGATTTCTGCACCAGCATTTGTGAGAACGTCCTTGAACTTTTCTACCGCTTCCTTCATCTGTTCATCAGACAAAACGGGAGTCAAAATGAAAACGGTTTCGTATTGGTTCATAATACGTTAATAAGTTAATAAATAAATAATTTTTGCTAAAAGCGCGGCAAAGATACAGCTTTTTTCCGGAACAGGCAAACTTTTCCCCAATTATTTTACTTTGTTGGAGTGAAATCGCCTGTGGAGAAGTTCTGGGAAAAAGCTTCTTTGTCTTAATTTTTGTTTCAATGAAGTTTAATTTGTCGTCCGCTGAGATTAAAGCATTTACCATCTAAATTTCCTCCGTCACTAATGACGATTCCAGAGGGAGTAAGTAATTTGCGATAGGTTCCTACGTTATGAATTTTAAATTGTGAATAATGCACCTCGCCAATGCCTGTTACGTCAGGAAGCCGGAGCAAGTCTTGGTATTCTTGTTCTGTGATGGGAATGACTGTACCATGGCGGGGCGTGAAGGCACCTTGTGTAGTGGTGTTCTTGCGGAAGGTGAACTGGAAGAGATCTGGCGATGAGCAGAACTGGTAATGACCGTTCATGTAACAGTCATACATAAGAATCCAATCATCACTATTAATGAGTCGGAAGATGCCGGCTCCTTCCACAGCCTCAGTAGTCTGCTGCAGGGTACCTGACGGATTGCTCCATTGGCTCCCTTCCTGTCCGGCAGGGGCAGTGAGGCTGGTGGCTGTGACTTGACAGATGCCGCCGGCACCTTCGTTCTTATAGAAAGCGTGGTATAGACCATCATTCTCGTTAAAGACGATGTCCATATCTATGGTAGCGCCGCCTCGGTCATAGAAATAGGTGGGCTCCCCCTCAAGGTCGGTAAAGTCTTCATTCGCGTAAGCATAAAAAACTTTGTCGTAAGACACAACACCATCGTTGGTCAGAATAGAGAAATAGATAAGGTACTTCTTTGCTACAGGGTCATAAATGGTCTCTGGAGCCCAGACGCGGGTAACATTGGCAAAGTACGTCCCAGCGTAGCGAGTGGGGAAGTGTACGGTGCTAACCTGCCAAGTGACGAGGTCGTCTGAACGCATGAGCACCATACCACGGTTACTGCTCCAGCCCAAGGCACTGCGCATGTCTGTAGCGACCATGTAGAAGCGTCCGTCTTCACCACGCAGGATATGCGGGTCGCGCAGACCACCCATCACTGTAATATCTTTTGCGGTAATCACAGGGTTGCCCTGGTTGATGACAGTGTAGTCATAGCCGTTGTCGGAAAGGGCGTAGTAGATGTTCTCGTCGTTGTTGCTGGGGAAGAAGGTGAAGAGATAGTGAGAGTAAGGACTATCCTTTTGGTGAACATATACATCGAAAGTCTTGGTGGCAGTCTCTTCTCCATTTGTCAAGGTAGCGGTGAGGGTGACGTGTTGACGTTTCTCCTCAGGAATGCCAATAACCTTTCCATCATTAGAGAGCAGAGCAGTGTTGTCGGACTGCCAAGTAATAGTAGAACCATAGGCACCTTTCGTGGGTAGCGTGACACCTTCATAGAGGTTGTTGATGCTGCTGGGAAGTGTCAAAGCATTGAAGTCCATACTAATGAATCCCTGATTGCCGATATCGTTATAAGATTGGGCATGTGTAGCGAGTTCCGCCAGCTCCTCATTACTGAGGGCTTTGTTATAGATGCTGAAGTCGGCATAGAGGGCATCCCTGAGATATGCATCGCCTTCATAGCAGCTTTTGCCGAGATAGTTCATCAGCAGTCGGTTCAGGTCAGCAGGGTGTTTACTTATGTTTGTGTTGCTGTTCTTCTGCTGACCGTTCACGTAAATACTGCCTGTGTTGCCGTTTTGGACATAGGTGATGTTTATCCACTCGCCTTGAGCAATTGGCATAGCGGCAGAGACACCGCTCTCCCCGCTCCAGTTCGTTGACGAGATAGCATAGCGTGTGTCCTTTGCGCTCAAGAAGAGATAGCCTTGGCTGGAACTCCTTGCAAAGCACCAGATGAAGTTGCCCGCACCAGAGACGGAAGTAGTCTTGGGAACGTAGAGCGTGGTGCTGATAGAGAATGTCTCGTCGAGCTTGCCTACTGCCTTGCCGAAATCTTCGCCGAAGTCGAAATATCCGTCGCTGCTCCCCAAACTGAGTACAGGCATGATGCCAAAGGTTGTCAAGGTAGCACCATTCTTGAGCGAACCTGTGAACTGCCCTTCAATATCTTTGAGCGTCGAGAAGTCGTAGATGATGGGGAACGTCACCTCTTCTTCTGCATGCTGCGCCGGACGTGCATCGTAGAGAGCCTTGACCTCGTTATCCGTGAGTGCCTTCTTGAAGATGCGAAAGTTGTCCATCATGGTGTTGGTCATGTAGGCATCGGCAGAGTAGGGTGAGCGTCCCAGCCAACTCTGTGTGATGCTGGAAGCAAAGTCGGAAGGATGTATAGAGGTGGAAACCGAGCCTTTGCGTACACCGTCGATATAGATAGCGCAGGTGCTCCCGCTCTGCACGGCAGTAATGGTGTGCCATTCTTCTTCCCTCAAAGTCTTGCCCGAGTAGGCCATATAGGCGTTGGAGTTCTTTATCTCATAATACCAGTCGCCTCCGCCAGCCTTATTGACCAATGCCGTGTATTGATTCGTGCCGTTTCCCAAAGCCCACGCCCAGCAGTAGCTGTTCAGCGAGTTTGGTACACCGACGTTAATGTCGAGCGAGATGGAATAGTCTCCATTGAGTTGGCCCAGCACTTCGCGTGCCATCTGTGTGCCAAGGTCCAGGTAGCCTTGGTTGTCGCCTGTAAAGAGAACGCGATTGCCATCGTCGAGTGTCGCATATTCGGCTGAACCTTTCAGCGTAGAGGCATATGTACCGCTGTCATCGCTGTCCCTGTCAAAGCTGTAGTTCACTACCAAATCACTAATCTCTTCTACGGTGTTTGCTGCCTGTAGCGGAGTCATTCCGGCAATAAAGGTACAGCAGAGTACGAATGTCAAATGTCTTTTTTGCAATTTCATGGTTAATTATGAGTCTTAATATTAAAATTTGGGAGCAAAATTACTCATTTTATTTTTCTTTGAGGCCAATTTAGCATAAGTTTATGCAAATCGTGACGTTTTTTCCATATTTATTATTAATTTTGTAGGGAATTATCCATGTTGAACGAGTGAAAATATGACTATGCGAATAAAAACTCTCTTTGTTTGTGTTGTGTTGTTCCATTCAATTGGACTTTGGGCAGAAGAATATAGCGTGACTTCCCCAAACGGACACCTGAAAGCTACTGTTTTTTTGACAGACGGCAAACTCAGTTATACAGTAAGTTGCGATGACAGAACCATTGTGAATGAGTCACCTTTAGGACTGACGGCATCCTCGATAGACTTCACAGAGGGTTTGGAGTTGGTGGAGGTTGAGAATGGCTCTGTCGATGATGCTTACACACTTCCCGTGGGCAAGCGTAGTCAGTACAGGGACCATTGCAACACGCTCTCTGTTGTTACCCAAAAGGAAACGTGGCAACTGAATGTTCTGTTCCGCCTTTACGATGACGGCTTTGCCTTCCGCTATAAAATTCCTAAGTACGGAGGTCACAATACTGTCATTTTGACAGATGAAGCCAGTCGCATCCGCGTTGCGGACATCCACTACACCACTGCCTGTCAGTTCCGCGGTAATGCCGGCAGCAATGACCCCAACTATCCCTACGAAGGACTATATACTCGATACACCAATTGGCAAACACTTGTTGAGACGGGCGATGCTCGCTACAATTCTCCTACACTCGTCTATAATGGCAACGACTATCTCCTCATTTCAGAAGCAGATTGCCGCAGTTTCTTCTGCACATCGCTGACAAAAGCAGAAGAACAAGAGGGGGAGTTTTCCTACAGCTGGACAGGGCAGACCAAGGACTATGCAGAAGAAAAGCCACATCGCATCTCATGTGCGCTACCTGCCTATACACCATGGCGTATGGTGGTATGCGGCGATATCAAAACTATCTTCGAAACGACAATGGCGGAGAACCTTTGTCCGCCGACTACTATGAGCGACGTCAGCTGGATAAAGCCAGGGGTTGCGGCTTGGTATTGGGGCGGCTCAGACGGTAACAAAACAGAGATAAGAAATGCTTACGGCGGAATTTTCGAGGGCGAATGGGCTCATTGTGAGCTTGCTGCAGAAATGGGCTGGGACTACTATCTTGTGGATGCAGGCTGGAGTTCGTCATGGTTTCCCAAATTCACTAAGGACGCAGCAGCTAACGGTGTAAATTGCCTTATTTGGCAAACGGCTACTCTTAGTAGCAACGAATCTTTCTCCAACGAAAACATGGATGCTACCCTTAAGAAGTATAAAAGCTGGGGGTTCAAAGGTGTTAAAGTTGATTTCTGGGAAGATGACAGTAAAGAGACAATGACTCGTATTGAGAATCTTTACAAGGCGGCTGCCCGGAATCGTATGCTCGTTAACTTGCACGGATGCACACGTCCCTCGGGCCTAAGACGTACTTACCCGAATCTAATGACACAAGAAGGTATTTATGGCGGTGAGCAGCAGTTTTGGCATGCAAAGAAGAACACAGCCCAGCATCACCTCGATGTCCTCTTTACCCGCAATGTGGTTGGTGCGATGGATTTCACTCCAGGTGACTTTGCCACATGGCGGGGCAGTATCCTCACACAAAGGAGCCAAGGACATCACCTGGCACTCACGACACTCTTTGAGAGCGGTATTGTTCACATTGCCGAGTGTCCCCAGAACCTGAAGTATTTCATCGGTCGTGACATCATGAAGCGTCTGCCTGCTGCATGGGACGAGAGTCTGCTCCTGGAGGGTGACCCGTTGAGGTATGCTACCGTTGCCCGTCGTAAAGGCACCGATTGGTGGGTGTCAGGCATTAGCATCAATGAACGCACCTGTCGGGTTAAGTTGGATTTTTTGGAAGAAGGAACGACATATACGGCTTATATATATCGTGACGGGACTTGTCGCAGCGACCTCAAGTTTGAGAAGAAGCAAGTAACAAAAGACAAAACGCTCAGCATCAAGGAACTCAGCGAAGGCGGATTCCTTATTCAGATTTCACCCGACAGCAACCTTGATGTGCCATTAGAGCGCACAACCTACGAGGCAGAAGCCACCTCCAATACCCTTACTGGCAGTGCCAAGCGCAAGGAATACGATGCTCTTCATGCTTCTGGAGGCGGTTTCGTGGGCGATGTCGGAAATGGTGCCAAGATTCAGTTCAACCGCATTAAGGCAAGTCATACAGGTGATTACATCCTCACCATCTACTACATCTCCAAGGATGCACGTCCAGCCAAACTCCTCGTCAACAACGTACAGATAGGAGACACCATCACTTTCAAATCCAATGGTGACTGTACCAGTACTTGGAACCCTGAAGGAATGTCGTGGATGATGATTCCCGTCACCTTGAACGAAGGCTCCAGAAACACCGTCACCATACAGGCCTTCAACGACTTGTGGGCACCGAACTTCGACCGCATCACCATCCATTCCGTCCTCTCTGACGAGGAAGTCATAGGAATCAATGAAATAAAAAGTGAAGAATTAAAAGCGTGCAATGAAAGCTCAGCCATCTATGACCTCTATGGTCGCAAAATCCAAACCCTCTCTAACTCTCCCACAAAGGGGGAGAATAACAACTCCTCCGGGGGAGGACAGGTGGGGGCTGCTGGATTAGCACGGGGCATCTATATCTCTGATGGGAGAAAGATAGCAATCAAGTGATTATTTTCTTAATTTCTCGGATACTTCTCGTCCCATGCCCCTTTTTTCCTCATTCAAGGGATTTTTCGCTAAGATAATTTGCATTATTAGACATTTCTGTGTAATTTTGCCGGGAATTTGATAAAATAGTACTAACACTAATAATAAAACAAAATGGAACAACAGAAGGTTGACATGTTCATAATGATGAACAACAAGAACTTCCCCGAGTCACAAATACCTTTCATTCGTGAGCGTCTCTTGGCGTGCGATGAGAGCAGGTCGAACATGCTGCATACCATCCAGTACAAAGACCCAACTATAGCTCTTCTTCTCAGCCTTTTCTGTGGCGGCTTCGGCATCGACCGTTTTTATATCGGTGACACAGGTCTTGGTATCGGCAAGCTGATTACTTGTGGTGGCTTGGGAATCTGGGCTATCATAGACTGGTTCCTTATTATTGGTGCAACACGCGATAAGAACTTGGAACGCTTGATGGCTGTCATCTAAAGGATGAGCCTAACTAAAAGACGACTGTACCCCCTGCTTCTATCATTAACGGCATGCGGCTATGTATGGCTATTTGTCAGTGATGATAGCAGTGGGGGAATCCTTTGGTGGGGGTGTCCTATACGAATCTTCTGGGGCATACCGTGCCCGTCATGCGGAACAACGCGTGCCGTGCGTGCAGCATTCCATGGAGAATGGTTGGAGTCGCTCTACTATAACCCTTTGGGGATTCTGGTCACGCTGGTGATGTTGGTTGTTCCAATATGGATTATAGCCGACACCTTGACAGGCTCAGCTTCCCTGCTCAAGGCATATAGTTTCACTGAAAGGAAGTTGCAGCAGTGGCCATATGCCATTATGGGCATATTAGCAATATTGATTAACTGGATATGGAATCTTATGAAATACACTTAGACGAGCCTTCCCTTCGCATAGAGGATGCCGTCCCATACGAGGACGAGAAGGAAAGAGCCTCGGGCTGCTACATCATGTCATTGGTGGCAGTGATGATAGGGTTGCCTATGCCCATCATAAACCTCGCGGCAACAGGCATCTTCTACCTGATGTCCAGAAAGGGTACTTTCTTTGTACGGTGGAATTCCATTCAAGCACTCATCTCGCAGGTACCTCTTTTTGTCATGAACAACATCCTGTTTTGGTGGACCATCAGGATTCTCTTCTGCTTTACAGAACTTTCCTCTGTGTATATCGCCTACTTCATTACGGTTAACCTTTACAACATCTACGACTTCATAGAGACCGTCCGTTCTGCGATAAGCACACGTAAAGGTAAGGTACACAAATGGTATCTCTATGGAACTATAACCGACATGGTATGCAGAAGATGAACAAGATACTCAAAGAAGCCGTCATATCGGTGCTGTTGTTTTGCACTGTCTTCTATGCCACACTGCAGGTTGATTGGCTGAGAGTCCTTCACCTCACGCCCACTATCGTAGGTGACAAGCTGTCGGAATGGACATGGGAAATGATGTCTTCTAATATAAAAGAGGTGGAAGACGATGAAGTCCGTCTGCCCATAGATACTCTCATGCGCGAGATGTGTGTGGCGAACGGGATAGACACAGCCAGCATCAACATTGTGGTCAGCAAGACCTCCGAAGTAAATGCCTTCGCCACCGTAGGGAAGCACCTTGTGGTATATACGGGTCTCATAAAGAAGATGGACAACGAAGCGCAATTATGTGCTGTCATTGGTCACGAAGTCGCCCATCTGCAACTTGGTCACATACAGTCGGGCATACGCCGGCAGGCTTTAATCAGCGTGATAATGATACTTGTCTCAGGCAATGGCTCCGGTCAGCTTAGTGAGATTATAGGCGACATGATTAGCAATTCTATCACCCGTACAAAGGAGAACGACGCAGATGCACAGAGTGCGCGTTATCTGCATGCCATGCACCTGAATCCGCTGGAGATGGCAAATGCACTCGAGAAGCTCGATAGTTATGGAGTCTTTTCTTTCCTTTCGGACCACGATGACAGCAAGAAGCGTGCTGACAGGATCCGAAATATGAACTTCAGCGACAATGGTCCTTATCGTCAGGTGCTGTCACCTGGAACATGGGAAAGATTGCAGAGGTCTTGCAAATAATTACAACGTCACTTTGATGCCAGTGGTCATGCTGCTGAAGTTTGGGCCATAGCTACCACGAAGCACATTGAAAGGGTTGTACTTGTAGTATATGCCTATGTGGTGTATGCTGATTTCGGCTCCAATGCCAACCGAGAAGCGGTTCTGGTGTACGTTACCGCTTGTAATCTTCCTCTTCTCACCATCCTCATAGTAGCGGGTCTTTAAGGATCCGTACGGGGTGAAGTACAGTTCGGGGCCTGCGGCAAAGAAAATGTTTTTATTGAAGTAGTGGTAGTACTTCAGGGGAACAGACAGACTGAACGTGTGGATGCGGCTGAACTTTGGTTCCGTGCCTTCGGGATAATCCTGCATGGAGATGACGCCGCGATTGTCCTTGGCGAACATCTTGAAGTCTGTAACCCTGTAGTTGCGCCAGTCAAAGCCCAGTCCTATGCGCATGAAGTCTTTCTTGCCTAAGCGTGCTTTGCCGCTGATGAAATCGCCCCATTCTATCTCATAGGATTGTCCCATATCGATACTGACATCCTTGGCTTGACTCACGCCCCCGATGAAGCCGAATGAGAGGCTGCTGTTCAGCGTAATCTTAACCTCACGGACTGTCTTGTTCTTTGTGACTGTCAGTCCTGGCAGTTCGAAGTCCCAACCGCCGGGGTTCTCGTTGTCGTCGTTAATTGCGGATACATTTGTTACCGTGAAAACTGCCATAGTGATGGCTAAAAGATACTTTTTCATAATGTGTATATTGTTTATATTATTTTTTCTTGAATGTTTTCCTTAGGTCAGCGAGAGAGGCTGTACCTTCCATATAGACCAAAGTGATATCGTAGTGGCTAGAGTTTTCCTTGCACTGATAGCAGATGTATCGGTGGCGACCTTTCTTATTGTCCGTGAGCTGCACGATGGCGTAGTAGATGTAACCGTCGCGACTTTCGTATTCCATATTGCTGTCATCGTCGGAGATACGTTCCTCCATGTCCTTTGTGAAGAGAGCATTTAACTTTGCCCTATCTTTGCTGCCTGCAGCGAACTTGATGGTGTGGAGCATTTCCAACTTGTAGGGTTTGAGGTTCTCGCCTTTGACGAGGCTCTCCTGCATACATTGCTTGTCGATGACTTTTCCCTCGAATGCTTCATTGATTTGCAATCCTTCCTGTGCCGTGGCATACAGGATAATGCCAAAAAGCATATACATTATTATATATATACGTTTCATTTTGCGTTGAATAAATCTGTGAGTTGTTGTTCTTCGTTTCCGTTACTGAATATCTCTTGCAGGGCTTCCTGTCCCATCTGCATAGCCAGTGCTTTGTCGTTGAGCATTTTGCCGTCAACGTATGCTATGGCCATGTCGTCTTTCTGCTTGGGTGGCGTCAGAATGATGAATGCAAAGGCGGCAATGCAAGCGGCTGCCAACAGAGGCCACAGGGGGATATGCCGGCGGGGTGCAGGCGCTTGCTTCTCCGAGAAACGATTCAGAGCTTCCACACTTGGCACCGTCGTCTCTTCGTCAATGATAGCGAACATCTGGGCGTAAGGTACCAAATCGACAGGCAAGTCCGAGGCAGAATTGAAGTATCCTTTGAGTAGCTTCAGTTCTTCCTGCGTGCCTTCTCCTTCCATATAGCGGCGGAGCAGTTCGCGTAAGTATTCTTGTGTTACCATATTCATAATATGTCTTGATTGCGTTTCATGAGTTTTTCAAGGAGTCTTTTTCTGGCCTTGCAGAGTGCTGTGCGGACGGTGGTCTCGTTGATGCCGAGTATCTGAGCTATCTCGCTGTTCTCGAGTCCGTCCTGCTGGCTCATTCTGAGTATTTGCATCTGCGAGGAGGGAAGTTCCGATATACTGTCTTCGAGCCAGAGGGCGTTTTCCTTTTCCTCGAGTGCCCATTGGGAATCGTGTGTACTGATGAGTTTGATTTCTTCGTTAAGTTCCATGGGGATGACTTTCCTCTTGCGGAGCTTGGAGACGCACAGATTCCTGCAGATGGCGTATGTCAGAGCCTGAACGGAGCGAACTTCATCAAGTTGTTCCCTGACGGTCCAGAGTCTGAGCAGTGTGTCCTGTACATTGTCTTCAGCCTCAGCCTCATTCCTAAGAAACCGGCGGCTGAGAGCCATGATGTCGGCTCTCAGTTGGCGGGTCAATATGCAGAACTCTTCTTTCCCCATTATACTTTCATTCTCTTCTTATGCACTCGTTCTGATTATATAGACGCAGAAAAGTGAGTTTTGTTCCCCAGACTTCGGGAAATATTATGCAAAAGTAGAAAATAAATCCGAATTAGTATGACTCGTCCCAATTGAATTAGCTAAAAAACTTCATCAGATGGACTGCTAAGTCGAGTTTTTTATGTAATTTTGCAGCCGAATTAGTCGTTTAGGCCTGATTTCCCGAACGGCTAAACGACGAGAAAGATGAAGAAAAAGAAGAAACAGCATTGGTTCGTCCCTGCGGGGCTTACGCCAACGGAGATGGACTTGCGGATTATGGAGTGGGAGGCAAAAGGTAAACTCGTGCCGACGCGCGACCTCATCAAGACGCCCGAACAGATAGACGGCATCCGCAAGGCCGGTGTCCTCAATACTGCTGTGCTCGATGCCGTGGCCGAGAAGATACGCGAGGGCATGAGCACTGCCGAGATAGACCGTATCGTCTATGACTATACCACCTCCCACGGCGGAATTCCTGCCCCCCTGAACTTCGAGGGTTTTCCCAACAGTTGCTGCACAAGCATCAACGATGTGGTGTGTCACGGCATCCCTTCGGAAGAAGATATCCTGGAGGAAGGCGATATAATTAATGTGGATTGCACGACCATCCTGGACGGCTACTATGCCGATGCCAGCCGCATGTTCGTTATAGGCAGGACGACGCCCGAGCGGCAGCGTTTGGTGGATGTGGCGTGGGAGTGCCTCAAGATAGGCGAACAAGTTTGCTCCGAGCCCTACGTCTTCGTGGGCGACCTGGGGAATGCCATCGCCAAGCATGCTCACAAGAATGGCTATACCGTTGTTCGCGACCTCTGCGGACATGGGGTGGGGCTTGCCTTCCACGAGGAACCCGACGTGGAGCACTACGGCAAGAAGGGTTCGGGTATGCTGCTCGTGCCGGGAATGACGTTCACCATCGAGCCAATGATTAACGCGGGCGACTGGTACGTCTGTGGCGACGAGGACGACGATACGGAGTGGATTGTCCTGACCGAGGACGGCGAGGACAGCGCCCAATGGGAACATACTTTCCTGATGACGGAAAAGGGAGTGGAAATTATTAGTTCATAGTCCATAGTTCATAGTCTTTAGTTCATAGTCTTTAGTTCATAGTTAATATGGCAACATATATTTTAGGTATAGAGTCCAGCTGCGACGATACTTCGGCAGCGGTGTTGCGGGACGGTTTCCTGCTCTCCAACGTCACGGCAAGCCAGTCGGTGCATGAGGCATACGGTGGGGTTGTGCCCGAGTTGGCGAGCCGCGCCCATCAGCAGAACATCGTACCAGTGGTTGATGCCGCCCTGAAGCAGGCAGGCATCGAGCGCGAACAGCTTAGCGCCATCGCCTTTACGCGTGGTCCGGGCTTGCTGGGCTCGCTGCTTGTAGGCGTCTCCTTTGCTAAGGGACTTGCCGCTTCGCTCGGTATTCCCATGATAGACGTTAACCACCTGCACGGCCATGTTTTAGCACATTTCATCCATACCGATGGCGACGACTATGTCTCTCCCTCATTCCCATTCCTCTGTCTCTTAGTTAGCGGCGGCAACAGCCAGATTGTGCTCGTCAAGAGTTACAAGGACATGGAGATAATCGGGCAGACCATCGACGACGCTGCGGGAGAAGCCATCGACAAGTGTTCCAAAGTAATGGGACTTGGCTACCCGGGCGGGCCGATTATCGACAAACTGGCGCGGCAGGGCAATCCCGAAGCCTTCACATTCTCCAAGCCTAACATCCCCGGCTACGACTATAGCTTCAGCGGACTCAAAACCAGTTTCCTCTACAACCTGCGCGACTGGCTGAAGGAAGACCCGCAGTTCATCGAGCATCACAAGTGCGACCTCGCAGCATCGTTGGAGAAGACAATCGTCGATATCCTGATGAAGAAACTTCGCCTCGCTGCACGCGATCTGAAGATTCGGCAAGTAGCAGTGGCAGGCGGAGTCTCTGCCAACACCGGCCTCAGGAACGCCTTCCACGAATACGCCAAACGCTACGGCTGGCAGATATTCATACCGCGCTTCAGCTACACCACCGACAACGCCGCCATGATTGCCATCGCCGGCTACTTCAAGTACCTAGACAAGGACTTCTGCCCTATGTCCGCACCGGCCTACAGCCGCGTCTCCACAATTTAACCTTTGCTAGCGTAAGGCGAGTTAATTTACCTTTGAACTTCGCCCTTTTTATATTGGGATAGTTTTTTTTCTCTTTTTCTGTTACAAAACTATGCCTTTGGCGTTATATATATAGGTAAGAGCATGCAAGTAAATGAGTAAAAACTTTCTAATAGCAGCCTACAAGAAGTTGCAGGCACGGTTGGGGCGATATCGTCTCTCTCGTGCTGAGGAAGATGCTCTTAACGATGCTTTTTGCCGGCTTTGGGCCAGCGATTATCACTTGGCTGGCGAAGCGGAAGGGGAGAGATTGCTCTATCAAAGCATGCGCCGCAGACAGATAAGCCTATGGCGATCGCGTCAACGTCATCCGCATACTTCGCTCAAAGATGAGCAGATAGCCGAACCGCCACCCGAAACTGAAACTGATGAGATATACCAACAGATATGGGAAGTAATACAGGCACAACTGACGCCTTTGCAACAGGACATACTTAAACGTCACGATATTAACGATGAGACATATAGCGGAATAGCTGAAGAGTTAGGAATGCAGGAGGCAGCCGTCAGGATGCAACTCAGCAGGGCACGAAAGAAAATAAGGGAATACTATAAAAGGTTAAAAGGATAAAGAGATGAAACAGCAAGACCTATCATATTGGGAAGATTTTGCAGAACGCTACTTCCAGGCAGAGACTTCCGAGGCGGAAGAGGTACAGCTGCGTAAGTTCCTATGTTCCGACGCTGCCCGCGACCCGCGTTTCAACGAAGTAAAAGCGACAATGTCCTTACTATTTGTCTCGCGTCCCATTGGCGGTCTATCCGTGATGCAGTATCCGATTCGCGTGATTGCGATTGCAGCATGTCTCTGTGCTGCGGCCTTCCTGGGATGGCACCAATATATGCAGCATAGTATCAGCAGCGTGCGTATAGCAGGTGAGAAGATAGAGGCAGATGCTTCGCTGGTGATGCAGCAGCAAATGACAGAAATGTTTAACCCTACCGACCAATGAAAAGGATACTCTTGCTCATACTGATATTCGAGAGTGTGTACTTAGGAGTGCATGCTCAGAAGGGGTTAGCCATCGGGGCTGCTTTCGATGAGTTTGCAGTGAAAAAGAACGTTACGGAAGTAGTGATGGGGGCAGGAAGACTGAAAGAGTATAACCTGAGCCTTTTCCATAGTTTGGAGATAAAGAACCCATCGGCCGCGGACAAGCAACGTGTCGAAACACTGATACGGTCAGATGTAGAACTGGCAATGCCATATGAAGAGAGTACCAGTCACAAACTCTACGAACTCCCCAGGCGTAAGGGAATGCACTATTACATTTTCTACCGCTGTACCAGCGGGTCCCTAATTCTTATATATATAGAAGGAAAGGCTACGCTTAAACAAATTGAATCACATTTCCTGAAAAAAAAGAACTAAGTACATGAAACGCTACTACATTATATTATATTATGTAATAAACCTCACTGTGATGCTTTTCTGCCCGTCTTGTCTGGCGGCTCAGAGTGATAGCCTGACGTGGGACTTTACGGACCTTTTCCAGGGAACGAAGGAGAATCCGACTTTGCCCTCGTCGCTAGAGGGATGGAAGGAGCACCTCGAACTTTTCGGTAGAAACATTCCACAGGAGGAAGTCTTCCTTCATTTAGACAATACCTGCTACTTCGCTGGCGATACCTTGTACTTCAAGGCATATGTGCGCAGGAGCGATACAGGTAAACTGACCAATCTGAGTCAGTTGCTCTATGCCGAGCTTTGGAATCAGGAAGGCTACATGCTTGAGCGTCATTTGGTGAAGCTGAAGGACGGGCAAGGCACGGGCTCTTTTGTGCTAGGCGATTCCCTGTACGGAGGTTTCTACGAACTTCGCGCTTACACCCGCTGGCAGCTGAACTGGGGAGAGTTCCAGCATCCTCATACATGGCCTGCAGAGCAATGGTTCTTTAACAAGAAGATGGCGAAGGAGTTCTACCGCGATTATGAGAAGCTATACTGCCGCATTTTCCCCCTTTACGACAAGCCCGAGGTGCCAGGGGTCTATAACCATGACATGACGGAGCGTCCGCACATGCGCTACTACCGCACGGAGGTGAAGAAGGCGCCGCCCGTCGTGAACCTGTATCCCGAGGGCGGTGTGATAGTAGAGGGAACGAAGGCGCGGGTGGCTTTCGAGGCGAACGAGTCGGATGGCGAGCATATATCGGGCGTTATGCGACTATACGGACGGAGTGGCCGCCTGTTGCAGGAGACACGGACGGAAAATCGTGGCCGTGGCACTTTGGAGTTTGATTACGAGCACGGCGTGACATATTCCACTGTTTTCACGAGCGATAGCAACGTCGTGATTCGTCAGCGAATGCCTCGGGCCGAGGAGAGCGGATGTGCCGTGCGTGCCGACGTGATGGACGATGAGCTTCTTCTTACCCTGCAGCCCCGGGGTGAAGCAGCCAACGAGGCTTTAGGCGTCACGGTTATGGTGGGCGGCGCGCTACACTATTTCCAGAAGTTCCGTGCTGAGGACACGCAAATCCGTATTCCCACGGATTCGCTTCCCATTGGCGTGGCGCAGGTTACGGTATATAATGCTCAGGGCCGCGTCTATAGCGACCGTCTCTGCTTCGTGCGCCACGAGCAGGACATCCTTGCGGCCTCCATGCACTTCGACGGTATCAAGCCCGACTACGAGCCGTTCGACTCCATTCATCTCTCCGTGGAGAATCCTTTGGCAGCCGGTGCCACTGTCTCGCTTGCCGTGAGGGATGCCTCCACTTCGGAGTACCTCTACGACAGCAGCAATATCCTGACTGAGATGCTGTTGTGCAGTCAGATACGCGGTTTCGTGGAGCAGCCCGACTATTACTTCGAAGCGAACGATTCGATTCACCGTAGGCATCTGGATCTCTTGCTGATGGTGCAGGGATGGCGTCGCCACAACTGGATTACTATGGCAACTCCGGGAATCTTCCGCGTGAATCATCCCATCGAGCGGACACCCGTCTATTTCGGCGCAGTGTACCGTTACGTTGCCATTGGGCACGAGGGGGCAGACGGTTGGGGGAATATGACCGGCCAGGACATCAAGCACTATGACTTCTCTAAACCCGTAGGCGGAGAGTGGTTCTCCCGAGGCATAAAGAAGCCGCAGGGCATGATTCCCTTGCTCGGGAATGCTGGCGAGGAGCGCGACAAGCACAATGCCTACAGTTATCTCCTACGGGACAACGAGTCTGCCACATTCGACGGACGGAATTATTACGACGAGGGCAACCTTAGGCGTGAGGTCCGAGTGCATGCGGAGTACAGGCAGAATTCTGACATCGGACTGAAGAGTGTTTATGGAGACGTGACGACAAAGAACGGACGCTTCGTGCTGGAGATGCCCGCCTTCTACCACGACTGCATTCTCGACCTATCTGCGTCGGACACAACCAAGTGGCTGACGAACCGACAGAATACATGGAGCGGAAAGCGCAAGTTGCGGCGTCGCGAGAAGAAGCTACGGAAGGGGCATGCTGTGCCAAGGCTGGAACATCAGTGGATTATGCCAACCGAGACGGAATACCCGGAGTTCTACGTTCGTCTGACACCTTACTACCCGCGCTTCTGCAAGCCCTTCAGTTTCTACCACACCCACGTTGCTCCGCCTCGCGAAGGCACTGTCCTGATTCCGTCCCTACGCGACGGGCGGACGCTTGCTCAGGTGACGATTCGCATGCGGCATGGCGGGCTTCGTAAGTTCGACCCTTCCCATCCTGCCTTAGTACGCGACGCCTACGAGACCTTTAACGAGTGCGTTGACGCGGGCTTCACTCCCGGATGGTTTGCCGGGGCAGAATCTTTCTCGCACTGGGTGCAGAGATTGCTGGTGGGCGATATGAACATGTATCGCAACTATACTACCTACAACGAGCGTCAACGCTTTATGGAGCAGAGTTTTGGCGGTGAGGTTGACTGGTATGGAATACGAGGTTTCTCCAGCGGTTACGGCAATGCTTGGGGATGGGGCCCTTTCGGAGGGCGTTATGGTGTCTCAAGGTTCTTGGGGGGTACTGTCCTCGACAATTCCCAGTATCATCCCACCACTCGGGACGACGAGCGCTCGCTTCGTTATGCATGGGTAGATCCGGCGGACTACTATTCCTCTGCCAGGAACCTATTTGTTAACACTCTTCGCGATGGAGGCTGGACGACTTCGAACATGTTTCCCTTCTCGCGCACCGGATTCGACGGGCTGTCGCAGTCCCTTCACTTCCTGCGTTCCCTGCGTTCCATTACTCTGATTACGGACTATGCTCCGCGCATGGAAGGTAGTAGCCGCTATATCGGAGCCAACCAGCCGACCGTGGACGTTGGCTTGGTTAACTTCGACGAAGGCCTTCGTCCCACTTACCGAGACCGTCACTACGTCCTGCACGGCTACGACGTCAGCGAGGAGTTCTACCGGCCTTGCTACCGTGAGCGCCCGCTCCCAACGCTCCGCGACTACCGCCGCACGCTTCTCTGGGAGCCGAATCTCGAGCTCGACGAACACGGCCGTGCCGAAGTGACACTATGGAACAACAGCTCGTTCACCAGCATCACCGTCAGCGCAGAGGGCATCACGCCTGCCGGCCATGTACTGACGGGCATCTCGTACCCCGAGGACAGATGATGAATCCTACATTATATAATATATATATGTATAGGCTCCCGACACTCCTCCTGTATTTTCTGCTTGCTCTCCCCATGCTCTCGCAGGGGCTGACGGACACCCTGACCGCGGTCGTGCTGGATGCCGAGACCCGCGAACCTGTCCCTTACGCCTCGGTCTATGTATCGCCAGCGTGCGGAACCATTAGCAACTACGACGGCGAGTTCCGCATCGCCTGTCTTCCGTCAGACGCAATCCGCATTTCAAGCATAGGCTACCTGCGGGCAAACTACTGCGCCGCGGAGCTCCCCGACACCGTTCTCCTCGCTCCCATTGCAACAACAATGCGCGAACTGACCGTCCTCGCATCCGACGACATACTCTCCCGCCTCATCCGCAAAATGCAGAAAGAAGCCCGGAAGTACAAACGTGCCGTCGGCAACTACTTCTTCCGCATCACAACGCAGTACCCCGGGACCGACGAGCTTGCTGAGGCATTCATGAGCGCCAATTCCTGCATACAGCTACGCGAACTTACTTTCCACAGCGGAACCCATGGTTTGCTCAAGGACTCCAAGGGCAATCTCTACGATACTGACTTGAAGGGACTCGGCAACACAAACCTTCACATCTTCCTCCGACTTGCCCCAATTTCACTCTACTACGGCATGTGGGATGTCGCCATACTCCCTTCCGACATTGTCACAAGTCGCAACGGAGCCTTGTACAATGTCTCTTACTCCTCCTTCTACGATGAGGACGGAACGGAGATACGTAAGGTAACTCTCTCGGGCAAGCCCGCCAGCTCAAAATACAATATCCTCGAGGGTACGCTCTATATAGATTACAAGAAGTGCAGGCTTCTGCGCTTCGACGGACGCATGCGAGGCCTCAATCTCTACACATACGACAACGCCCGCCAACGCAGGACCGCAGACACCGTGCAGTATTCCATGCACGTGGATTACCACCACGACCACGGCTTCACCGAAGTGGCAAACATGTCGGGAACCCTTGTCAAGGACAAGGTGCAGATACGCTTCCTCCTTTTCAACCTCATGGGGAAAGAACTCTCGTTCAGTAGGAGCGTCAGGGTGGGAGACAACATGATGAGCGCTATCGATAGGGTTGGACATGACTCGACCCTTTGGGCGACGAGCGAAATCGTGAAGCGCACAAAGCTCGAGGAACGAATTGCCTTCGGTGACAGTACATTCCAGCTGAGCAGCAGGTCTAACTACAATACTGAGCCCTCACACCAGGAAGCCGCTGCCAATGCATTCCTAAGGCGCGCC
This sequence comes from Bacteroidaceae bacterium, assembly GCA_017645845.1. GTDB lineage: Bacteria > Bacteroidota > Bacteroidia > Bacteroidales > Bacteroidaceae > Physcousia. Next base: position 2,661 of record JAGCNQ010000255.1, on the reverse strand, counting down.
CTCCACGAACTGAAAGGCGACGCCATGCACCTCCACCGCGGTCAACCAGAAGAGCAGCAAGTTAAGTAACAATATTTGGGATTATGACTCCGCATCTTTAGGCTCGAGATAATATGCTCGGGCGCTCTTGCTGCCACGGCTCGTGATGACGCCCGACTCGCCCCTAAGTCCGTTGTGCAGTTCGCGATAGGCGGTAGAGTAGGACAGGCCGTTGAGCGCAGCATAGTCCCTGACATGCATCAATACATTCTTGCGCAGGTAACTTATCGCCCGTTCGATGCGCTCCGCCTTCGTGTACTTCGGTTTACGAAGTCGTTCCTCGCTGCCGCGCTCCAGTTTGCACTTGCCGTTGACGTTCCTCACCAACTCCTTGTCGGCCTTGAACCCAACGCCCGTTACTCCAAGACTCATGGCGTTTAGCCGATGCGTTCCCTCCTCGAACGAATCCATCTTCCTCCCGGGATTGTAGCTGTTCAGTCCGAGCTTTGCATGGAAAGTTCCAAGCCCGTCAATTTTAACGTTGTTGCCTTTCGCAAGCTCGGTAGCCAACTGCTCGCACACCGCAATCATAGTGGACTGTAATATTGCCGGAGTGCAGAGCTGGTGGTAGATGTGGCACTGATGGATGAACTCCCCAAAGTCCAGCGTCTCTCGCCTCTGCATCCTGTAATAAACCTTCGTTGTCCCAGACTTTTGAATGTCTGGCATCTCCTTCTTAATATACCTTGCCATAATCTTTTAGCCTATTGTTTCTTTATTTAATCCCTACAGAGATATTATTTCATCCCAACTAAGCTTAAATTTTAACCCTACTAAGATTTTATTGTAATCTTATTGAATAAAATATCTCATCTCGTGCACAAAGATACAACAATCTACTGATAAAAACAATTTTCAAACCTAGAATATCTATTTTCAAGCTTAGAATATCTATTTTCTAACTTTGAACAACTATTTTCAAAGCTTGAAAATTGTTTTTTTAGTATAGATTCTGTGATTTTTCTTAATAGGGTTTCAGATTTTTCCTATTAAGGTTCCAAGAAAAGTTTATTAGTTAAGTTTGGGGGAGCTACTTCTTCCGCACAGGGCGGACAGTCAGTCCAGCGCAGCGAATAAGGACGTCAGGATAGATTTCGTTCCAGTGGTTAAAGTGCAGGTAATTGGCTCCCTGAGCCGAACCAATAGAGTTAGTCCAGTAAAACCCTGCGAGGCTCTCGCCGTTTTGGGACATTTCAATTCCCTTATAACCCGCTGCGGGCAGGAAAAGACTATTGCCATTGTTCTTGCTCACTATCAAATGGCCTTTGACTCCATTCTGCTCCGTCCATGAACATGTAGTATTATTCTGGTTCCGCAGTTCTTTGCATTGCTCAAGGCTTGGAATCTGCCAGTCGCTGCCCCAGTTCGCAGCAGCGGCATCGTCCTCCGGCAGGAGTTCCATAAGGCCGTCCTTGAAGCCGTTGTATCCGATGCTGCTGTCCGGGCAGTACTTTGTGAAGGAGTCGAACCAGCCTTCGCAGAGTTTGTACGTATTCCAATAATATTCTTCCTTTGGTTCCGTCTCGCCCCATGCGTAGTATTCTCCGTATTCCTCGGGACTGTTTGCTCCGACATTGCACGTTGCCCAAAGCGTCCCACTCGGCAGACCGAGGTCAACCCATTCATTTACTGCAAAAGTTATGCTGTCCAGCTTCGAGAGCTCGTACTCTAGCTTCTGATTGTCCGACAAGTGAAGAATGATTTTCTGTGCCCTTAGCGTCTGCAAGCCCACAACCATCAGGAGCAGCCCAGCCCAAAAGCTCTTCGTCTTCATTGCTTTGTGAAATATATGCAGCTAAATCTCTACTTCTTCTTCGTCCTGTGGAAGAGCTCGAGGAAGCGGTTGAAGTCGCGCTGGAACTTGATGCCGATGCCCTGCGTGGTGAGCGAGGACTGCGTGAAGTAGCGGTCGTTGGTCTGGTTGTAGGCTTTCAGCGAGAAGGGGCTGCGGGGCGAGAGGCGGTACTGGATGTCGAAGTCGCCGATGAAGTTGTTGTTGCCCATCTTGTACTTGTTCTCGCGATAACCGAAGTTACCGTTGAACTGCAGGCGTCCCGAGAACATCTTTCCGCTGAGCATTCCCTCTACATCGACATGCTCCCAACCTTCTTCGCCCGTCCTCAAGTTCGTGCCGAACGACCAGTTGCTCCCGCCCAGAGCCTGCGACATAATCTGATTGAAACGCGAGCTGATGGCACTGCTCAACACGGAGTTTATCGCCATACCGCCCTTCGTCTGCTTCGTGTCGAGCAGTGAGCCGAAGGTGTAGAAGCGGCCGACGCCAAGCAGGTAGATAGCCTGCATGTCGCGCTCTTCCTCGCTGCTGAGCATGGAGCGCACCATCTGTTTCTCGTCCTCGTTGGCATTGGGGATGTCGAAGTCGAACGTGACGTCTAAGTCCTGCGGATTGCCTCCGATGTTCATGATGCAATCGACGCGTGTGTTGGAGAGGCCGAGTCCGGTGGCGGAGAGGTCGTCGAGCGAGACATTGGGCACGGTGTGTATGGCCTTCAGGTTGAGTGCCGCCTGCATGGCATCGCCTCCGAAGACAATGGTGCCGTCGGGCTGGAAGGTGAAGTCCTTGCGGATAAGGTCGCGGATGGACATGCGGTAGTTGCCCTC
>JAGCNQ010000001.1 GCA_017645845.1 Bacteroidaceae bacterium | reverse complement strand
TGCCTTGGAACTTTATCGTTCTAGCGTTGATAAAACTCTTCTCCAATGCCTCTTCCTTGTCCTTCCCATAACTGCTGACGGCAATGACACGACCGCCGTTTGTAACCACTTCTCCATCCTTTAGTGCTGTTCCTGCATGGAAGACTACGCTGCCCTCTACTTGGTCAATACCACTAATAGGGAAGCCTTTCTGATAGCTGCCTGGATAACCGCCGCTGACCAGCATCACGCATACGGCACTGCGGTCGTCGAACTCAATGTTGCGCTGTGCCAGTGTCCCTGTGGCAACGCCCTCGAACAAATCGACCAGGTCGCTCTTCAAGCGTAGCATAACGGTCTCTGTCTCTGGGTCGCCCATACGGACGTTGTATTCGATTACCTTCGGGTCACCATCTACGTTGATGAGGCCGAAGAAGATGAAGCCCTTGTAGTCGATGCCTTCAGCTTTGAGACCTTCCACCGTTGGACGGATGATGCGGTCTTCTACCTTCTTCATCCATTCCTTGGTGGCAAAGGGTACGGGGCTTACGCTACCCATCCCACCGGTATTGAGGCCGGTATCGCCTTCGCCGATGCGCTTGTAGTCCTTTGCCTCGGGCAGAATCTTATAATCTTTTCCGTCGGTAAGCACAAAGACGCTGCACTCTATGCCGCTCAGGAATTCCTCTATCACCACGCGGCTGCTGGCGCTGCCGAACATACCGCCCAGCATCTTTCCCAACTCTTTCTTTGCTTCTTCCAGGGTGGAAATAATCAGCACACCCTTACCGGCACAGAGACCATCGGCCTTTAGTACGTATGGGGGCTGTAGAGTTTCCAGGAAAGTTAGTCCTTCCTTCAGATGCTTACCGTCAAATGTCTGATAAGCAGCCGTCGGGATGCCGTGACGTTGCATGAAACCCTTGGCAAAGTCCTTCGAGCCTTCCAATACGGCACCCGCTTTGCTCGGGCCAATAACTGGGATGTCCTTCAACTCCGCATCATTCTTGAAGTAGTCATAGATACCCTTTACCAACGGGTCTTCGGGACCTACTACTACCATCTGTATTTGTTTTCTTAATACGAAAGCCTTGATGGCATCGAAATCATCAGCCTTGATGGGCACGTTCTCGCCCACCGCCAGCGTTCCTGCATTTCCCGGGGCGATAAAGAGTTTCTCGCACTTGGCACTTTGGCTTATCTTCCAAGCAAGGGCATGTTCGCGCCCGCCGCTTCCTAACAATAGTATTTTCATAAGTTATAAATCTTTTATTTCTGCTGCAAAGTTACGAGTAAGTATGCTATTTTCCAAATTTATTTGAGAAAAACCGACGTATCCCTTAAACACAAGTAGCAGCCGTTCATGAACTGAGCGGCTGCTACCAACAGAATGAATGTCTTCGTTTCCTCTTTTCTCCTTGTCTGGTGAAAAAGTTCTATTTCAGGTAATCTTCGAAATACTGAGTGATGCGTTCGTGCAGATGAACGCTTTTGTGACCGGCCATGTTGTGACCTTCGCCAGGATAGACGAAGAAGTCGGGCTGAGTACCGGCCTCGGAACAGGCATTCAGGAACTGCAGAGCATGTTGGGGAACCACGGTCGGGTCGTTCATGCCGATGATAATCTGCAGTTTGCCCTTCAGATTCTTGGCCTTGTTGATGCAACTGGTCAGTTCATAGCCTTCGGGATTCTGCTCGGGGGTGTCCATGTAGCGCTCGCCGTACATCACCTCGTACCATTTCCAGTCGATGACGGGACCTCCAGCCACACCGACTTTGAAGACGTCGGGATAGGTGGTCATCAGCGAAGTCGTCATGAAACCACCAAAGCTCCAGCCGTGTACGCCGAGTCTGTCAGCATCAACGTATGGGAGTGTCTTCAGGTATTCCACACCACACATCTGGTCCTGCATTTCAACTTGTCCGAGACGACGGAAGGTGGCCTGTTCGAAGTCGCGACCTCGGTCTTCGCTCCCCCTGTTGTCCAGGATAAAGAGGATATAGCCCTTCTGCGCCATGTAGGTCTCCCACGAACGGCTGCCCCAATGCCACGAAGCCTCTATGCTGTGGGCGTGAGGGCCACCATACACATAAATCACGGTGGGATATTTCTTGCTGGGGTCGAAGTCGGCGGGCTTTACCATGCGCCAGTAGAGCGTGGTCTCGCCATCGGCGGCAAGAACCGTGCCCTGCTCGAAGATGGGCTGATACCAACCCTCCCAAGGGTCGCTTGCCGTGCGGAGCAAAGTCTGCTTTCCTGTTTTCGTGTCGGTCACAGCACAAGCGCGAGGAAGTTCGGGTTCCTGCCAAGTGTCGATGAGGTAGCGGCCGTCTGCCGAAAGCTGTGCAGAGTGTACGCCCCGTCCGTTGTCGAGTGGGGTACGCTTCTTGGTCTTGATATTGAGGTTGTAGATGTTACGTTGCAAATGACCGGCTTCCTTTGTGAGGAGGATGGCGCTTTTGGTGGCAGGGCAGAAACCCACGATGTCCTTGACTACCCAAGGACCGCTGGTCAGCTGACCGAGCTCGCGGCCTTCGGTATCCATAAGATAGAGTTGTGTGTACCCATCCGTCCAGCTCCAATAGATGAACTTGTTGCTGTCCCAAGTCAGGAAGGTGATGGGGTGCAGCGGCTATACGTATTTGTCGCTTGTCTCGGTGTAGAG
>JAGCNQ010000254.1 GCA_017645845.1 Bacteroidaceae bacterium | reverse complement strand
ATGAACTTCTCAATCAGCTCCCGCTTGTCGTACATGTCTGGGCTGGCCTCCACCAGCTTTCTTATCTTCAAGATGAGAATCTTGTCCTGACAGTTCGTGTCATGATATTCCTGCACTAACCGCAGAATGTAGCTGATGTTTACCTGCACCTGCTTCACCAGTTCCATCTCAAACACGATGTCATCGACTATCGACTGTTTGTCCTTGCGGATACCCGGGTGAAACTCCTTAATCAGTCTGGTATACCAGCCCTTATAGTCCTGCCAGCTCATATAAGGAACCAGCTGTTTGTCCTCCGTAAAATCGTCGAAGGCCGAAAGCACGTTTCTCAATCGCAGTATCTCTCCGAACAGCCTGATAAAGTCTTTCTTCGTCTCTTCGTCGATGATGTTGGGAATGGTTTCTACGGGGAAGCGCTCCAGCAGTCGGGCTATCAGTTCCACGTATGGCGCACGGGCATTGCCGTCGTCGTCATTATACCCCTTATTGTAGTATTCCTCGAAGCTCTTCATGAACACCAGTCCGGCGGCATTCTCGTCGCCGAAGATGGCCAGGCTCTTGTTTGTCTCCTCTTCCAGGTTTCGGAAGCAGACGATGTTGCCGCAGTTCTTCACATCGTTCAGGATGCGGTTCGTGCGGCTGTAGGCCTGCAGCAGTCCGTGCAGCTTCAGGTTCTTGTCCACCCAAAGCGTGTTCAGCGTCTTCGCGTCGAAGCCCGTCAGGAACATGCCCACCACTATCAGCAGGTCTATCTCCTTGTTCTTCATCCTGAGCGAAACGTCCTTATAGTACGACTGGAACGATTCGCCTTCGGTAGAATAGTTAGTGCCGAAGGTCTCGTTATAGTCCTTGATGGCAGCATCCAGCGCATCGCGGCTCAAGGGGTCGGGTGCCATACCTACCTCCTCAGGGTTCTCGCTGCCCTCAAAGCCCCATTCGTCAGGTTCCGCCTCGTTGGCATTGAAGGTGTAGATAGTGGCTATGCGCAACTGTGGTGTTCCAGCCTCTGCCATCTGCCGTTTGAACTCATTGTAGTACATAATGGCACTTTTCACGCTATCTACGGCCAGAATACTGTTGAATTTGTGCTTTGTCTTCTCAGCAAAGTGGTCCAGTATATATCGTGTCACGATACTGATACGCTTGGGGTCATGGAGCGCTTCGTCGGTATCAATGCCCCATACCTTCTTCCGTTCCACATCGTCCTTCATCCTCATGGTGCGGTTATAGTCCACGTGGAACTTCAGGACGTTGCGGTCTCTGATGGCGTTGATGATGGTGTAGGTATGCAGCGCCTTTGTGGGTTTCCCTTCCTTGTCGGGCTCTCCGCCAAAGAGCTGTGCAGTAGTGCTGTACTTGCTGCCTGCCGATGTGTTGACGGCAAAGATAGGCGTTCCCGTGAATCCGAACATCAGGTAGCGTTTCACCCGCCTCACGATGAGCTTGTGCATGTCGCCGAACTGCGAGCGGTGGCACTCGTCGAAGATAAGCACGATGTTCTCGTTCTGCAGCACGTCGCGCAGCTTGGGGTCGTTGTCCCAAATCGCGGGCTTCATCAGGTTCGACAGTTTCTGTATCGTGGTGATGATGATGCTCGCGTTAGGGTCTTTCAGCTGTCCCTGCAGTTTCCTTGCCGACGTGTTGCTGTTGGCGCAGTTAGGCTCAAAGTTGTCATACTCCTTCATCGTCTGGTAGTCCAGGTCCTTGCGGTCTACGACGAAGAGCACCTTGCTGATGCCCTCTATTCGCGAAGCCAGCTGAGCCGTCTTAAACGAGGTGAGCGTCTTGCCTGAGCCCGTCGTGTGCCAGATGTATCCGCCGGCCCTGATGGTTCCTTGCCAACGGTTGTTGAGGGCTGTCTGTATGCGCAGCAGAATCTTCTCCGTAGCCGCAATCTGGTAGGGGCGCATCACCATGAGCTTCTTGTCGACGTTAAACACGCAGTACTTCGTCAGGATGTTCAGCAGGGTGTGCTTGGCAAAGAAGGTGGTGGTGAAGTCGCGTATGTCCGTCAGCAAGGTATTCTCCTGGTCGGTCCAGTAGCTGGTGAACTCAAAGGAGCTGCCTTCGGTCTTGTTTTTGCGTTGGGTGGGAATTGAAGCCCCGCCCTCCTTCTCTTTGGCGTATCGTGTCGTGTTGGAGTAGTATTTTGTCTCCGTTCCGTTGCTAATGACGAATATCTGCACGAAGTCGAACATTGCCCTTCCTGCCCAGAACGAGTCGCGCTGATAGCGGTTTATCTCGTTGAAAGCATGCTTGATGTCCACGCCTCTGCGTTTCAGCTCTATGTGCACCATCGGCAGACCGTTCACCAATATGGTCACGTCGTAGCGGTTCTTATACTTACCTTCCTCCTCCACATACTGGTTGATGACCTGCAGGCGGTTGTTATAGACGTTCTGCATGTCTATGAGCCTGATGTTCTTCGTCAGTCCGTTGTCAAGCGTCAGGTTCAGCACGTAGCCCTTTCCCTGCAGCATCTCGGTCTTGTCCTCGATGTTCATCTGCTCGTTGCTGATCATGGGCAGCAGGCGTGCCCACTCCGTATCGCTCAGCTCTACATCGTTGAGCAGCTCTAACTGCCGGCGCAGGTTGAGCAGCAGGCTCGTCTCGTTCCTCACCTGGCGGGCATACTCGTAGCCCTGCCGCTGCAGCTGGCTGATGAACTCGGTCTCTAAGCGTGCCTCGCTCTGATAGCCCTCTGCCGGCTTGGCCTTCACCTCGTAGTGGGCAGCCACCGTAGTGTGCTCCTGCTCAACAATGATTTTATAGTCGTCCATACGCAATTATTTCTTGATGAAGGAAAGTTCGCTTTGTAGTAGGAGCCGACGCTTCCAAGCGTCGGAATCTTCTTAGTAACTCTTTATAGTAGGAGCCGACGCTTCCAAGCGTCGGAATCTTCGTTGTTAGTTGCAATGCAGGAAGCGTCGCCTCCTATTGTATATTGGTGTGGAAGTAGATTGCTGGGGTTATTATAAATATAGTGGATGAAGGCTTCATAGTTTTGGGCATCCCGTACCATTCGGTCGAAGATTTCACTCTGCCACACTTTACCAGAGCGCCCCAATGCTTTATTGATAGCATTAGCTGTAAATCTTTTAACACTTCCTATGGACTTGTTGACGACATCATCACCGATAGGCGAGAGCAGCAAGTGTACATGGTTGGGCATGATAACGAAATGATGGAGTATGTACCTCTTCCCATGATAGAAAAGTAACGCTTCGGTAACAATTATCCTCATATCTTCCTGTCCCAGTATGCAGTCGCCGAAGCCGTGGTCCAACCAACGGTCTACTTTGTCTCTTATTTCGTGATTGTAGGCTTCGATTGTCTGTAGGTCCCAAGGTTGAGGGTGTGTGGCTATCCACTCTTCCTTGTACGCTGACAACTCGGCAAGTTTTTGCTGTGGCAAAGAGTCAGCCAGTCGAAAAGTGACGAACTGCACCTTGTTGTTTTGGTGCCAATGTGGAAGGTTCGCACCATTGATAACAATGTACTTGTCACGCTCCATAAACTGTAAGATGTGGGAGCTGAGGTTTTCATTTTCGCTATTCCGACGCTCGGAAGCGTCGGCTCCTACATCCCATTCATTCCCATTGCGTATGATTGTTATTGATGCTTTATTTGTCACTTCAAAATATTAGGAGTAGGAGCCGACGCTTCCAAGCGTCGGGGTGCCGTTTTTTTCCAGACGCTTCCAAGCGTCGGAGTGGCGTTTTTTCCGACGCTCGGAAGCGTCGGGGGGTGCCGTTTTTCCCGACGCTCGGAAGCGTCGGCTCCTACTTGATGCCGCAAAGGTACGACAAAAAGATGAAAGTTCCAAATCTTTCTCTCTGATTCTGTGACACAATGACATTTAGCCTATGATTATCTAACATGAATGGCCATAAAACCATTCAAAAATATAATTACTCAACTCAATGTGGGTTGCTCGTTTCTATTTCTTTATTGCCTATAGCTGTTTCAGCATTTCAGCGTTTCAGCGTTTCACAGGGGTTTCTTATTCGTCATATTCTGTTTCGTATCACTTATAACTATTTAATAATTAATTAGTTATATAATATATATAATATATATAATAGGAAACTGAATAAAAGAAATACCCCCTGAAACGCCTGAAACGCTGAAACGCCGAAACGCCTGACTACAAATAATTCATCTAAAATGCAGAAAATCAACGAGATACAAAATCTGCAAACCGACTCATTCAAGTTGCTACCCTTGAAAAGCGGACAGAATGTATCAAGAAAGTGCTCTTTTTGAGGTAAAATACATGCATGAGACCCCTCGTTCCTGCTGTTTTCTCCCTACTTGGTGCATATTTGAGCCGCGCAGAAAAACTCATTTCTATCTCACTTTGAAGGATATTTCGGGTCAAATATACATTTCTGAGACCGAAAATGAGGTTTTCAAAGACTAAATGACTCAACTTTCTGAAGTTCCGAAACTTGAAAACTTGACAAATACATACGCAGCCTATGAGTCGCTATCTTGTAGAAATCAGTTTAGTCTATGAGATTCACGACCAAGTGGTCGAGGTGCTTGTGCTCTCGGCATGGGGGCATTATGATGACAAGTAATGTGCAGCTCATCTTACTCAAACGTCAACAGCTTGTTGCGGTAATATTCATACTGCTTCTCACGCGCCGCTATCTGAGCCTCCAAGTTTGAAATAGAAGCCTCAAAGGTGTCGAGAAAGGAGACAATGCGGGATTGCTCGGAGAGGGAGGGGAGAAAAAAAGACTTGCTTTTTACATAATTGGCATTAATGTTTGGCACGCTGCCTGTATTTCTTCCTTTAAAGTCAATCTTCATAGAAGCATAATACAAGAACTTCGTATTTACACCATAGTGTGGAATTAATACTTTCAATCGTATCGCAGGAGTAAATTTCCCAGTTTTATAAAATATTGCTCCAGTATTTGCCCCAATTGAAGAAACACAAACCACATCAGAATCGACCTGATAAGTATCTGCATAACCATAAGTATCTTTTCCGTTAGTATAAACGGCAAAGGGATGGCTTTCTGTGGGGGCTTGTTGCCCTTTTATTGTATTCTCTGGAACTTCTCCTCCAGTTATTACATCACATACTTCACCAATAGTTTTCATCTCCACCCCTTCTTTCCCTTCAAGGTCAAGTAACTCGTCACGATAATGCTCATACTGCTTACGGCGCAGAGCGAGTTGCTCCTTTAAATTGCTGATGGAAGAGGTGAAAGTATCAAGGATGCCAACAATACGCTGCTGCTCGGAGAGGGAGGGAATGGGAATTTGTACACTCTTAATTGCGTTGAAAGGCAAATTTCTTCTTCCCATTCCTTCAACACCTTCCCTTCTTTTCAGCAAGTCCTTTTTCCCTTTATATGTAAAGAAATATTCTAGAAGATAAGAAGGAAGACAAATGTTTGCATCTACACTAAAGACAACATCTATTGGACTCACTATTACAGGACCATCATCTTTCAAATAGTTTATTGACCCAACGTCAATCCTTGATGGTGAATAAACAAACCAATCTTTTTCTACTATATAATAACCTGAAGTATCATGACTTGTAATGTTTGTTTTTTCTTTAAAGAAACTCTTAGTGGGTACAAGTCCTGCTTGGGTAATGCTGTAAGCATTCTCCGTTAGATGTTTTTTGTTCTTAGTTTTCTGAAGAGTTGCAATATCTCCTAACTTCTTCCATTCCACCATAATATATCTCTTTTTTTTCTTTCGGTAACTTTTTATTGTTTAAGTGGCGCGCAGCCGCTCCCCTCCCATCAAGGGGAGGGGCAGGGGTGGGGTCAGTATCTTTATGATTGACAGGATATTACTGACCCCACCCCGCCCTTCGGGCACCCCTCCCCTACAAGGGAGGGGAGTGGCTGCGCATCGTTTATTTTATTGAACATAGCTGTATTCATTTTGGGGCTTCAGAGAAAAAGCCGTTCTTGCTAT
>JAGCNQ010000253.1 GCA_017645845.1 Bacteroidaceae bacterium | reverse complement strand
TGATGAAGCTGATGTCATCCTCTTCATGGTTGACATTCAGAATGGCGTGACCGACCTGGATGAGGCTGTGGCCGGCATCCTGCGCCGCTCGAAAAAGCCAGTCCTGCTCGTCTGCAACAAGATGGACAACAACGAGACCTATCTCGCTGCTGAGTTCTATTCGCTCGGCCTGGGCGACCCTCAGTGCATCTCTGCGGCAACAGGCAGTGGCACGGGCGATTTGCTAGACCTCGTCGTCAGTCTTTTCCCCAAGGAGAGCGATGCTTTGCCCGATGAAGACATCCCCCGCTTTGCCGTTGTGGGACGTCCCAATGTCGGCAAGTCGAGCCTTATCAACGCTTTTATCGGCGAGGAGAGGAACATCGTAACGGACATTGCCGGCACTACCCGAGACAGCATCTATACGCGCTACGACAAGTTCGGCTTCGACTTCTATCTGGTGGATACTGCCGGTATTCGCAGGAAGAACAAGGTCAGCGAGGACTTGGAGTTCTATAGCGTGATGCGTTCCATCCGCAGTATAGAGAACAGCGATGTCTGCATCCTCATGATAGACGCTACCAGGGGCATCGAGACTCAGGACCTCAACATCTTCCAGATTATACAGAAGAACCAGAAGAGTATCGTTGTCGTGGTGAACAAGTGGGACCTTGTGCCCGACAAGGACAATAACGTAATAAAGACGATGGAGAATGCCATTCGCGAGCGTATGGCTCCCTTCACCGACTTCCCCATCATCTTCGGCTCGGCTGTGACCAAGCAGCGCATCTTCCGTGTGCTTGAGACGGCGAAGGATGTCTTCCTGAACCGCCGTCGCAAAGTAGCGACCCACAAGCTCAACGAGGAGATGCTGCCCCTCATCGAGGCCTATCCGCCACCATCCATGAAGGGCAAGTACATCAAGATAAAGTACTGTATGCAGATTCCCGACACCCGCGTGCCGTCGTTCGTGTTCTATGCCAATCTGCCGCAGTATGTCAAGGAGCCCTACAAGCGCTTCCTTGAGAACAAGATACGTGAACGCTGGGACTTCACAGGATGTCCCATCAATATCTTCATAAGGCAGAAGTAGACCCTCTGGCCCCGTTTAAGGGGAACAAGCGGACCCCCTAACCCCCTTTAGGGGGAACAATTCAAAATTCAAAATGAATAAATTCAAAATTCAAAATCTGTTTCTCCGTTCCCTCCCCCTAAAGGGGGTCGGGGGGGCATTACTACTGTTTGCCTCCTGCTCAGGCCTTATGTCCCACAAGGCTGTCCGCGAGGCCGCAGAGTCGTACTATACGATGCTCATCCATGGCGACTATAATGGTTTCGTTAATGGCTATGCAGATGCAGAGAATATGCCCGAAGCCTTCCGCAGTCAGCTCGTGGATGCTACGGCACAGTTCATGGCAAAAGATGACATGCGGAGCCTCGTGAATGTCAGTGCTCTGAGCGACAGTATTGGTGAAGACAGCACTGCCTATGTCAAGTTGCAGCTGCACTTCTCCGACAGCACTTTCGAGCAGATAGAGATGTTCCTCGTCTTGCAAGGAGAAGTGTGGAAGATGAGGTAAAGGCCCCCTCTGGCTCCCCCGGGGGGGGAGAAACAAAAGAAGAAAAAAAACAAACATAAAACATGAAAGTAATGAGAATTAAAAGTCTCCCCTTGGGGAGGTTGGGAGGGGGGCTGTTGCTGCTTCTCTTCTGTCTCGGCATCAATGCACAGCAGATGCAGATGCCGCCTGTTCCACTTGACCCTGCTGTCAAGACGGGCACGTTGGATAATGGTCTTACCTATTATATCCGCCACAACGAGTGGCCCGAGAAGCGCTGCGACTTCTACATCGCCCAGCGCGTCGGCTCCATGCAGGAGGAGGACGACCAGCGTGGTCTCGCCCATTTCCTGGAGCACATGTGTTTCAATGGCACAACCCACTTCCCGGGCGATGCCCTGAAGCAGTACCTGGAGCGCATCGGAGTGAAGTTCGGCGAGAACCTCAACGCCTATACCTCCTTCGACGAGACCGTCTATAATATAAATAATGTGAATGTGGAGATAGCCGGCGCCGTCGATTCCTGTCTGCTCATCCTGCACGACTGGAGTCACGACCTCCTGCTCGAGGACAAGGAAATCGACAAGGAGCGTGGTGTTATCGAAGAGGAGTGGCGTGTGCGCCGCAGTGCCGAAATGCGTCTCTTCGAGGCCGCTTTGCCTGCACTCTACAAGGACAGCAAGTATGCCAACCGTATGCCCATCGGCACGATGGAGGTGGTGAAGAACTTCCCCTACGAGACCCTGCGCAGCTACTACCGCCGTTGGTATCGTCCCGACCTGCAGGCACTCGTCATTGTGGGTGATGTTGAACCTGATGCCATCGAACAGAAGCTGAAGGACATGTTTGCCGACATTGCCCCCGCCCCAGCCGATGCTGCCGTCCGTGAGGAGTTCCCCGTGCCCGACAACAAGGAGCCTCTCATCTTCATCGGTAAGGACAAGGAATATACCAGCATGGGGGCAAACATTATGTTCAAGAGCGACCCCATGCCACGCGAGATGAGGGGTACGATAGGATATTATATGGTTGACTTCGTGGAAGATGCCATCGCTGGCATGCTCAACGAGCGTCTTGCCGAGATTACGCGCAAGGCAGATGCACCCTTCTCCGGAGCGGACATCATGTTCGGCAACTTCTTTGTGGCAAAGACGAAGGATGCCCTTACGCTTGATATCAACATGAAGGAGGGTCGCTATGCAGAAGGCATCAAGGCTGCCTATCGTGAACTGCTCCGTGCCGTTCGTGGCGGCTTCACTGAAAGCGAGTACGACCGCTTCAAGCAGGAATATCTCTCGCAGGTAGATGCTGCTTACGAGGCTCGCGACAAGCGCACGAACACTTCCTTCGTCAATGCCTATGTCCGTCACTTCCTCGACAACGAACCTGCTCCAGGCATCGAGTGGATACATCAGACGATGCAGCAGATAGTGCCGATGATTCCCCTGGAGAACATCAACCAGGCCATTGCAAGCCTGTCTTCGGACAATCGTGCCATTCTCGTCTTCATGCCCGACAAGGAAGGCCTCGTCTGTCCCACAGAGCAGGAAGTGCTGACGGCAATGGCCGAAGTGGATGCCGAGCAGATAGAAGCCTTCACCGAAGAAGTCAGCACAGAGCCTTTGGTGCCCGAGCTGAAGAGCAAAGTGAAAGTCAAGAAGATAACCGACGACATCTATGGCGCGAAGCTCATCACTTTGAGCAACGGTATGAAGATACACGTCAAACAAACTGACTACAGCCCCAACAAGATTATCTTCCGTGCAACCTCTTGGGGCGGCAATAGCCTATACAGCAACGACGAGTACATCAACACAAGCAATGTCGATTTGGTTCGTCAAGGTGGCTTGGGCAACTTCTCTGCCGTTGATTTGAACAAGAAACTTGCCGGCATACAGGCAGGCGCTTCGTCAAACGTCAATGCCCGTACTGAAAACATCGGCGGCAACTGTGTGAAGAAGGATCTGGAGACGATGCTCCAGCTCACTTATCTTTGCTTCACTTCGCCGCGTCGCGATGATGATGCTTTCACTTCGCAGATAGAACGCACACGCAATGCCTTGAAGAACCAGGAACTCAACCCGCAAGTTGCTCTTCAGGACAGTGTAATCAGCGTAGTATATGATAATAATGTCCGTGCGCTGCGCATGAAGGAGGCCGACCTCGATCGCATCAACTACGACCGTCTGCTGGAAATCTACCGCGAACGCTATGCTAATGCCAAAGATTTCGAGTTCTATATGGTGGGTGATGTCAATGCCGACTCTGTAGCTCCCTTGCTGGCAAAGTACCTCGGCGCATTGCCTACAAAGGGGAAGAAAGAGAAGTACAAGACTATTGACCAGCGCATGCACAAGGGCGAACGCGAGTGCTACTTCACCAAGGAGCAGGATACCCCCAACTCCCTGAACGTCTTCCTTTATCACGCTCCCATCAAGGAGACGCTGAAGAACGACATCCTTGTCGATATGCTCCAGCAGGCAATGACGATGCTCTACACAGAGACAGTTCGCGAGGATAGCGGCGGTGCATACGGCGTGCCTGTCAATGCCGGTATCAAGGACTATCCAGAGGAGATTGCTAACGTGCAGATTATACTCCCGACAGCACCCGAGAAGCGCGAGGCGATGACGAAAATCGTCTATGATGGTGTGCGTCAGATGATGGAGAATGGTCCGTCGGAAGAGAACCTTGGCAAGATAAAGGAGTACATGCTCCGTTCGCATCAGGAGAATCTCAAGGACAATAACTACTGGATGGTGAGCATGATATCCAAGACTCGCTTCGGAAAAGACTTTGTAGAGGGCTATGAGGATTGCGTTCAGAGCGT
Source organism: Bacteroidaceae bacterium (assembly GCA_017645845.1). Taxonomy (GTDB): domain Bacteria; phylum Bacteroidota; class Bacteroidia; order Bacteroidales; family Bacteroidaceae; genus Physcousia. The sequence goes on along the minus strand of JAGCNQ010000253.1, from coordinate 181 downwards.
TACCGTCGAGGATATCAAGCAGATGGCCAAGCACATCTTTGGTGCCGGCAATAAGCTCGTCGTTGGAATGCAAACACCACAATGAAAAGGTGAAAAAATGAAAAAGTGAAAAGTTGAAATAATAACGTTTTAGCCTTTTAACCTTTTAAACAGCGGTGTTTTTAGTGAATTGGCTGGCCGC